>NZ_AP024654.1 GCF_019977335.1 Arthrobacter sp. NicSoilB4
ATGCAGAAGCTCTTTCGACGGAAGAAGAATCCGCTCCTTGATGGTGCGGAATCCGAAGCCCGCGACGGCCGTGCGTCCACGGCTCGTCCGGCCCGGTTGCGTGTCCCAGGGTCCCGTGGCTGGGGCGGGCGCGGGGGAGGGGCTGCGGCTCTGGTCCCGGCGGTGCGTGAATACCGCGGGACCACGGTGCAGGTCTGCGGGCTGTGGCCGTTTTCCTCGGGTACGTCCTCGCCCATGGTCGGCGTCCCGCTGGGCCGGCACGAGGAAACCCAGGCCACGGTCTGCTGTGATCCAATCAGCTGGTTCCAGCGCGCCCACCTGATTTCCAACCCCTCCGCGTTCATCCTCGGCAAGCCGGGCCTGGGCAAATCCACGCTCGTGCGCCGAATGATGCTGGGCCTGTCCGGCCAGGGCGTCCACCCGCTGGTGCTCGGGGACCTCAAAGGCGAACACGTGGACGCCATTAGGGCCATTGGCGGGCAGGTCATCGAACTCGGCCGCGGACGGGGCTACCTGAACATCCTCGATCCGGGACAGGCCATTGAGGTCGCCCAGCTCCTCGAGGAGCGCGGACACCACGAAGCGGCCGTCCGGGTCCGGGCCGATGCCCACGGCCGGCGCCTGAACATGGTCGTTTCCCTCATCACGATCAGCCGGAACAACCCGCCCACGGATCAGGAACAGACCATTTTGGACCGCGCCCTGCGCGTCCTCGATGACTCCTTCGACGGCGTTCCGGTCCTAAAAGACCTGCTCGACGTCATCATCGCCGCCCCGGACGAGCTGCGCCAGGTCGCGCTGGATCGCGGGGATATGACGGTCTATCTGCAGGAAACCCGTGCACTGGAAGCGACCCTGCTCGGCCTGACCGGCGGCGGGAAACTCGGAGAAATCTTCTCCCGGCACACCACGAACCCGATGCGGCGTGACCGGGCCGTGGTCTTCGATGTCTCCAGCATTGACGAGACCGAAACAGACCTGCAGGCCGCAGTGCTGCTGGCGTGCTGGTCCTACGGCTTCGGCACTGTCAACGTAGCCAACGCCCTCGCCGACGCCGGGCTGGAACCGCGGCGGAACTACTTCGTCGTCCTGGACGAGCTCTGGCGGGCACTGCGCGCCGGCAAGGGCATGGTGGACCGGGTGGATGCCCTGACCCGCCTCAACCGCTCAGTCGGCGTCGGGCAGGTCATGATTTCCCACACCATGTCCGACCTTCTGGCGCTCCCGGCAGAAGAGGACCGGATGAAGGCCCGCGGCTTCGTTGAACGCTCCGGCATGGTCATCTGCGGCGGGCTTCCCGCCTCCGAAATGCCGTTGCTGACCGCAGCGATCCCGCTCTCGCGGCAGGAACAGCAAAAGCTCATCTCCTGGCAGGACCCGCCCGCATGGGACTCCCGCGGCGGCGACGTCGAACCTCCCGGTCGCGGGAAATTTCTGATCAAGGTCGGCGGCCGCCCCGGCATCCCCGTCCAGATCGGTCTAACTTCCATCGAAGCCTCCCTGAACGACACCAACAAGCGCTGGCACGCTCCGGCAGAATCTCTGCTGGAAGCCACCGCTCCGGTCCAGGAAGAGGGTGCAGCATGAGTGCTCCGAACCGGAAGGGCACAGGGCTCGGCGACGGCCTGGGGATCTGGCTGGCCATCGGCGCAGCTGTCGTCATTGGGGGCGGCAGCTGGGTCTCGGCACATCTCGGATCCTGGATGGCCGGCCTTGCCTCGCCCCCGGTCCACCCGATTGATCTGGTGGCCGGTCTGGCCAAGGGCCGGGTGCCTTGGCCGGTCCAGTCCACCATCGTCGCCTGCGTGCTCATCGGAGTATTGATTGCCCTGACAGTGACAGTGCTGGTGGTCCGCTCCCGAACAGCGCACAAGCGCACCCGGGTGGATAAAGCCGCCGTCCACATGGGCCGCGGGAAAGACCTCGATCATCTGGGCACCAAGGGGGCCACGGCCACCGCCGTGCGTCTCGGCGTGGAGAACTCCACCGGGGTGCGGCTTGGCCGCAGCGTTGCCGGGAAGCGCCCGTTGTGGGCCTCTTGGGAGGACATGCTGATCCTCATCGCCGGTCCCCGCACGATGAAGACCACCTCCTACGCCGTCCCGGCAATTCTGGATGCACCCGGCGCGGTGATCGCGACATCGAACAAGCGTGACATCGTGGACGTTACCCGTCCGATCCGGGCTGAGGCCGGCGCCGTGTGGGTCTTCGATCCGCAGTCCGTCGCCGAAGAGGAACCCACCTGGTGGTGGAATCCGCTGTCCTACGTGAAGAACGAAGCGACGGCCGGGAACCTGGCACAGCACTTCGCCAACGGCTCCCGGGAACCCGGGACCAAACCGGACGCCTACTTCGACCCGGCCGGGCAGAACCTGCTCAAAGCCTTCCTGCTCGCCGCCTCACTCGGCTCCGCCCCGGTGACACAGGTCTACACCTGGTTGACCCGCCCGCACGACGAGGCACCCGCAGAACTGCTGCGAGCCGCCGGGTATGACTTGCTCGCGGACATGGTGATGGGCCACATCCGCGAACCGGAGAAGCAGCGGGCCGGTGTCTACGGCACCGCCCGGCAAATGGTTTCCTGCCTGACCGACCGCGAGGTCAGCCAATGGGTCACGCCCCTGCGCGACACGACAGTGGACACCGACCCGCGGCCGCAGTTCGTCCCCGAGGACTTCGTGCGCGGCAATGGCACGCTCTACAGCCTCTCCCGCGAAGGCGTCGGCACCGCCGGCCCCCTCGTCACCGCCCTGACCGTCGCCGTCGTGGAAGCGGCCGAAAAGTACGCAACGTCCCAGCCCGGCGGCCGGCTCTCCACCCCGCTGCTCGGGATCCTGGATGAGGCTGCGAACGTCTGCCGCTGGAAGGCGCTGCCGGACCAGTACAGCCACTACGGCTCGCGTGGGATCATCCTGATGACCGTCCTGCAGTCCTGGTCCCAGGGCGTGGAGGTCTGGTCCCTGGAAGGCATGCGGAAACTCTGGTCCGCGTCGAACGTGAAAATCTACGGCGGCGGCGTCTCCGAAGTCGGCTACCTCGACGAGCTCTCCCGCCTGATCGGGCAATACAGCTACATCAACGTCTCCCGCAGCCACAGCAAAACCGGATCCTCGTCCTCCCGGCAGGAGAACAAAGACGAGATCCTGTCCGTGGCCGACCTGACGGCACTGCCCAGGTTCCGGGCCATCCTGCTCGCCTCCGGCGCCCCGGCAACCATGATCGAAACCATTCCGTGGATGAACGGCCCCCACGCCCAGAAGGTCAAGGACTCCCTCGCCGCTCCGAAGCAGCAGCCGCAACAACCGGTGACGGTTCCGGCGCACAACCTCTGGACCGACGGGGCCGGGCAATGAGCGAAGACTTCGGAGAGGACACCTTTCCCGATGAAGAAACGCATCCGGCAGGGCCAGAACACTCCCATGGAGAGCCCGCCGCAGAGTTGGTCTATGACAGCGCCATTGAGTTCTTCGTCGAGCTGCTGGCGCCGTCCTACGTCCGGGACGTCAACGAGGGCGCAGAGCTGGCGTGGTGCCCGGAATGGTACAAACACCCCGAAGCCCTGATCCGAATGGAAGCAATCTGGCGCGCCTGGGAACACCTCCGTCTGGAACCCGCCCTCGGAGTCAGCACCTGGTTCCTGAACCATGCCGACCCGCACATGCGCGTCCTCATGGACAAAGAAGGACCCTTCAAAAAATGCGCCTACGACGGCCATAAACCCCCACGCGCGCCCGGCCTCGCAGCGCTCCCGCACACGGAACCCGAGACCGGAATCTTCGGCTAGAAGGCCACGAGCGGCTACGCCACGCAGATCCGTCCGGGATGCTCTTTACGATGGAACCCATGACCGAACCGCGCGACCTCGCTCTCCCCACCGGCTACACCGCTCTCCTCGGAGAGCTCAAGGACCGGGTCAGGGCCGCACGCACGACGGCACTGCGGACCGTCAACACTCAGCTGATCGAGCTGTACTGGTCCATCGGACGGACCATCCTGGAACGCCAGGCCCTCGACGGCTGGGGGAGCGGGGTCATCGGCAGGCTGGCCGAGGACCTGGGGGCCGAGTTCCCGGACATGACCGGTCTGTCACGGTCCAATCTGCAGTACATGCGCAGCTTCGCGGAGGCCTGGCCCGCGGTCGACGCAAATGTCCCACAGCCTGTGGGACATTTGCCTTGGGGCCACATCCGCACCATTCTGGACAAACGGCTGGAGCCGGCGGCTCGGGACTGGTACGCCGCGGCCGCCTTGGAGTACGGCTGGTCCCGGAATGTGCTCATGAACATGATCATGAACAAGACCCTGGAACGCACTGGGGCGGCGCCGTCGAACTTTAAGCAGCAGCTCGTTGCACCGGATTCGGAACTGGCCCAACAGATCGCCAAAGACCCCTACAACTTCGAGTTCCTCGGTCTGTCCGGGGAAGTCGCCGAACGTGACCTTGAGAACGCCCTGACCAGCAGGATCACCGAGACCCTCCGCGAACTCGGCCCCGGGTTCTCCTTCGTGGGCCGGCAGGTCCACTTCGACGTCGATGGCGATGATTTCTACGTGGATCTTCTGTTCTTCCACATTGAGCACTCCCGGTACGTCGTCGTTGAGCTCAAGACCGGTAAGTTCCAGCCAGAATATGCCGGCAAACTCAACTTCTACGTCGCGCTCGTCGATGACGTGCTTCGGCGCCAGCACCATAACGAAACCATCGGAATCCTTATCTGCGGCACCAAAAACGACCGCAGCGTCCGGTACAGCCTGGGACGCTCCACTTCACCCATGGCCGTCGCGGCCTACACCTACGAAAACCTCCCCCCGGCCGAACAACAGGCGCTTCCCAACGAAGGACACATCGTCGCAGCGCTCGAATGGGCAGAACCCGACGCGGATGCCGAAGCCTGACCGGGGGCCGCCTGAGGCGCACCTTCGGGAAAGGAGGTTCTGTCATGTTCCCGACGGAGAACCAAGTCTCGCAACCCGAGGGTTGTAAGACGGGCAAACGACTCACCTACGGCTTCACCAAAACTCGTGCGATGCGCTGTCCCCTGTTCAAGTCCTAAGACGAGCCCGTCACGAGGCAACGGCCAGTGCCTCCCGCAGTTCCAGCGCTGTTGGCGGATTCGCTCCATGTCGGGTCACAGTGATGCCTGCAGCGGCAGCAGCCATCGTTCCGAGCCGCCTGAGCTGCTCCTCCTCGAAGTCCAGCCGGGAATCGGTCAAGATCCCAGCGATGAACGAGGACATATAGGAATCGCCGGCACCCACAGTGTCCGCGACTGTTACCTTCGGGGCGGGAACGTGCACCTGGGCAGACCCTGAGTAGAGGTCCGAACCCTCCGCTCCTGCAGTTACGGCAACTACTTGCACCCCGAGATCCAGGACACGGTGCGCCACGTCAGCTGTTCCGAGACCCGGGTAGAGCCAGACCGCGTCCTCATCGCTCAGCTTCACCACGTTGGCCAGGCACGCCGTGGCTTCGAAGGTCTGCTGTGCCTGGGCATGGTCTCCGATGATGTGCGACCGGATGTTGGGGTCGTACGTGATGACGCACCGTCCCGAGAAGAACTTCATCAGTGATCGGACATGCGCGGCCCCGGGTTCAAGGAAGGTCGCCAGGGATCCGGTATGCAGGACTTTGGGAATGAAGGTGGGGCTCACCCGCGGCATCGTCCACTCGATGTCAAAGGCATATTCAGCCGAACCTGTGCTGTCCAGGGAAGCCGTTGCCGTGGAGGTGTGGCTCAGGCGGGTGGCACCGGGCAGAAGCTGCACTGCAGCTGAATCCAGGTGCTGCCGGATGGCTTCGGCCCTTGGATCCGCGCCCAGCACTGTCAGCAGGCCGGTGTTCGCCCCGAGCCGGCCAAGGCCGTAGGCCACATTGAGGCCTGACCCGCCGGCGAATTCCACAGGTCCGACTGACGTGGTGATGATGTCGATCAGGGATTCCCCGACGACGACGACATCCGGGTTGGGGCGCTGGGTGCCTGAACGGGTGGTCACGGCTGTCCTGACAGTGCGGCCTGACGTGTAGTTCCCACGCCATTCCCGATCGGCTTCGAAACCCTGTTGAGCAGAGGCGTGGAGGCGGCGTTGGCCACCGTCAGCGTCACGGGCGAGTCCACGATGGGCAGTGGGACTGCCATGATGCCCTGGCGGCCGGAGAGTTCCAACACCCCGGCGTCGATGATGGCCCGCAGCTCGGAGCCCTCGTCGGCCGGCAGGAACGCGTCGGCGAAGTCGGCGTTCCCGGTTGCCGTGACCCGAACGCCGTCCCCGTCGTGGCGGAGGATGGCCAGAGGCCCGTCAAAGGTGGCCAGGCGGATGACCGTTCCGGCGGTGACGGTGAGGTGCAGGTCCGCGCCGCCGTCCAGCACGGTTTCAAAGACACTGTCGCTGACCTGCTCCAGGGAGCCCGGCCGCGTGTACTTCGCGAGGTCGGCGTGCGGGGTGGCCACCAAAGTGTCGCCGTCGAGCGTCAGCGTGTGCGGGATGCTCAGAGCGCTGGCCCACTGCCCTTCCGGGCTGATAACGCCCCGGACCCAGAAAATCAGCGACGGCCCGCCATTCTTGTCCCGGAAGAAGGAGGGGGCGTAGTAGCTCTTGCCGTAGCTGAGCTGGCCCCAGGAGCGGGCGGTGAACTGACCGTCGGCATAGCTGCCCACACCGTAGGCCACGTAGTGCAGCACGTCGTCTTCCCAGATGGAGGTGACCAGCACGTGGGAGCCGTCGAGCTCGAACAGCTGTGGGCATTCCCACATGGTGCCGGTCCAGACGGGCTCCGTTTCCATGCCGGAGCGCTGCGCGGCAATTCCGTCCAGTGTCCACTGCGACAGGTCCGGGGAGCTGTACGAAACCGCGGCGGCGGTGCCGCCCTCCAGCCCGGCGCCCACAAACATCCGCCACTGCCCGCCGTCGCGGAAAACGAACGGGTCCCGGTACGCCACCACGCCCGGGCCCGGCGCGGTCATCAGCTTGCTGCCCTTGGTCCACGTATCCCAGGAGTCGCTATCCGGGGTTGCGGTGCGGACGGTGCCGATGCCGAGGTCCGGTTCGGTGACCGAGGTGTAGAACATGGTGGCGGCCCCGTCGGGGTCGGTGACGATGGAACCCGACCAGACGCCGTCGTCCCCTTCACCGGGTGCGACGGCGATGCCCTGTTCCGTCCACGCAATCATGTCCGGGGAGGTTGCGTGCCCCCAGTGGCAGTTGGAGGCCCAAGTGGTACTGCCGGGGACGTATTGGTAGAAGAGGTGGTACTGGCCGTCCTTCCAGGTCACGCCGAGGGGATCGTTGATCCAACCCTCAGTGGCTGTGAAGTGGAAGGCGGGGCGGGGTTCCTGAGCGTTCATGCTGATCCTTCTGTGCTGTCTGCTAGTGGGATTACTGGACCGGGACGCTGTTTGCGGCCAGGAACCGTTGCCGGATTTCCCGTGCCTGCTCGGCGTTGGCCTTCTCCCACTGGTCAATTTCTGTCCTGCGTTCGTTCCGGACGGCGTCGCGGGCTTCGGTGAACCGCTGCATCCGTTCGGCGGAGGCGGCACGAGCGGCCTGCTGGGCCGGCGTCAGTTCCGGCAGGGGAAGTTCTTCCACCTGGTCGCGGGGGCGCAGCGGCAGGCGCTCTTCCACGGCGTCGATGTCCAGCACGGGGGAAGGGAGGGTCTGGTACCAGTAGGCGGTGGAGGACCAGTCGTCGGAGAGGTGGTTTGCGTGGCCGTGTTCAAAGGTGACCTTGATGCGCTTCTGGAACCTGATGGGATCCGTCATGTGGAAGCGGTAGCTGTGGTGGAAGCCGGGCACGTTTTCTTCGTGGACCATGGTGCCGTTCATCAGGAAGGCGTTGTGCTGCATGCCCCAGGCGTGGCCGAAGTAGTCCTCCATGCCGGTGCCGTGCAGGCTGGGCGGCCAGGTGTCGTCGTCGATGAAAATCATGTCGTCGCCTTCGCCCCACCAGGAGCCCTGGAAGTGGCGCACGGCGAGGTTGCAGCCCACATAGTGCCCTTGGCCCTCGGTCTCGAGGACCACGTAGTTGTCCTCGCCCGTGAGGTTGGGGATGGCCACCTCGATGCTGTTGGTCTGCAGGTCCGGGCCCCAGCCGGCGTTGGGCTTCTGCCGGCGCCAGTGGGCGTGGAAGTAGGCGGTGTCCTCCGAAAGGGACTCGGTGTAGAGCTCGTAGTCGATGTAGAAGTACTGCAGGTAGGGGATGTCGTTCTGGTTTTCGACGGTGATGCGGGCCCGGGAGTTGAAGGGCATCTCGAAGTAGCTGTTGAACGCCGCGCTGCCGCCGAAGGTGTTCAGTTCCCCCTCCTTGGCGGAGACCGAAAGCGGCAGCGAATCGTAGGAACCGGACAGGGAGTTCATGAGGCCAAAGAAGTCACCCAGCGGCGCAATGACGCTGGGGGTCTCCTGGTCATCCCAGTACATCTTGATGACGATCTTGCGGTAGTAATCCGGGTCCACCACTTCCCAGCTGACGCCCAGAGCGTTGTGGATTTCCAGCATCGGCACGCCCACCAGTTCGGGGGAGATCTGGCCGGGGCCCGGCTGGATCCGGCAGGACTGGGTCATCCAGATGTGCGTGATGGAGCCCGGGCCCTCGAGGTCCGCCAGGACCCGTTCCTCGCCGGGCATGACGATCCAGTTGTCGCGGTTTCGGCCGGTCTGGTCCCAGCTGGAGGCGCGGGCCGTGCGGGCGGTGGAGAGCTTGGTCAGGCTCGAGAGCAGGCCTGAGCGCGGCGATGTTGCCATGGTGGTTGTACCTTTCGGAAAGAGTTGTTGGTTAGCCCTTAACGGCTGATTGGGTGAGGCTGGCGATGATCCACCGCTGGGCCACCAGGAAGACGATGAGGGCCGGTGCGATGGCGATGGTGGTGGCTGCCATGACCTGGGCCACGTTGCCGGCGCCGTACGGGCCGAGCATCAGGACCAGACCCAGCGGCAGGGTGGCGGTGTCTGTGCTGTTAAGGAAGATCGAGGGGGCAAAGTAGGCGTTCCAGCTGCCCAGGAACGTGATGACACCCAGGGTGCTCACGGCGTTCTTGGCCAGCGGCAGCGCGATCAGCCGGTAGGTCTGCCAGGCGGTGGCACCGTCCATGCGGGCCGCGTCGATGATTTCCTGCGGCAATCCCAGAAAGAACTGCCGCAGCAGGAAAACGCCCAGTGCGCCTGTGATACCTGGCAGGATCAGGCTAAGAGGGTTGTCCAGCAGGCCGAAGGTCCGCATCAGCAGGAACAGCGGAATGATGGTCACCTGGGCCGGCACCATCAGCGAGGACAGCAGGCCCACGAAGATGAGGTTGCGGCCGGGGAATTCCAGCTTGGCGAACGCGTAGCCGGCCATCGGCGCCGTGATGATCATGCCGATGCTGACCGCGATCGCGATGACCGCGCTGTTGAACATGTTCCTTAGGATCGGCACGGGTCCGCTGACCGCCGACGCGTAGTTGGTCCAGTCCCACTCGGTGGGCAGCCACTGCGGCGGCAAATCGTACGCCTGGCTGGCGTCCCGAAGCGAGGTGGTGAACATCCACAGGAAAGGGGCGATCATACCGATGGCCCCCAAGACCAGCAGCGCCACCGAAATGCTCTTCCCGACGCCGGGGCGGGGCCTGCTGCGGCGCCCGGCGCTGCTCTGCTGCGGGGTGCTGATGACAGCGGTGGTGTTACTCATTGTTCACCCACGACTTCCTGAGGCGGAACTGCACCAGCGTCACCAGCATGATGATGAGGAACAGTGTGACCGCGATGGCTGAGGCGTAGCCCATATCGAACTTGTTGAAGGCAACTTCGGCGATGTACATCACCACGCTGCGGCTGGCATCGCCCGGGCCGCCCCTGGTGAGCACAATGATGGACTCGTAGATCTGGAACGCGCCGATGATGGTGATGGTGATGTTGAAGAACGTTGCCTGACTGATCATCGGAAGGACGATGCGGCGGAAGACCTGCCATTCGTTGGCACCGTCCATGCGGGCGGCCTCCACCATGTCCTTGGGGACTTCCTGCAGGGCGGCTACGAAGATCAGCATGGCGAACCCCACATTCCGCCAGGTGTCGACGATGATCACCGACACCTTGGAGAACTCGGAGCTGTTGAGCCAGTCGATACGTTCCCCGCCCAGCGCGGTGATGTAGTAGTTCAGGATGCCCGTGTCCTTCTGGAAGAGCGCCTGCCAGATGATGGACACGTACACCAGGGCCACCAGGTACGGGAAGAAGTACGCGGAGCGGAACACATAGGTCAAAACCCGGGGGAGCCGCTGGTTAATCAGCACGGCGAACACGAGCGCAAAGACGTTGATGAGGACAACGGCCGCCCCAACGTACAGGATGGTGTTGCCGTAGGTGGTGGCAAGCCGTTCGTCCCGGAACATGCGGGCGTAGTTATCGAACCCCACGAACTTGGGGGCCGTCAGGATGTTGTACTTGGTCAGGCTCAAGTAGATCGCGGCGACCAGCGGGCCGAGGACGAAAACCAGGAAGCCGATGATCGTGGGGGCGGTGAAGAGATACCCGGTGAGGGCTTCCCGCCGGCGGGTGGCCGTGAGCCGCCCGGGGCCGCCCCCGCGCCCCGACGGGGGCGCGGGCGGCAGCTGGGTTTTGGGGGCTGTCAGGGTCACTTCTGCAACGCCTCCTCAACATCCTTTTGGGCCTTTTCCAGGGAGGAACCGATGTCCTGGCCGGACATGATCTCGTCCATGGCCCGCATGAACGCCGGATCCAGCACGTTGTAGGCGCCGGGGGCCGCTACCGGCTTGGCGTAGGACAGGGAGTTGTAGAACTCTTCGGCATGTTTGGGGGAGGACAGGAACTCCGGTGATGAAGCGGCCGTCTTGGTGGACGGAACGGCGGAGCCGGCGTCGGCCCATTTCTTCTGGGTCTGCTGGTCGGTGAGCATCTTGATGAACTCCCAGGACAGCTCCTGGTTCTTGGACGTCTTGGAGATGGCGAACGCTCCGGCGCCGAAAACGGTGGACTTGGTAGTTCCCTTCGGCCAGGGGAGGATGTCGTAATCGGAGAAGCCGGCCTTGGCGAATCCGCCGGTGACGAAGTGCCCGGCCCCGGTCATGGCTGCCTTGCCTGCGGGGAACAGCTGGTACGGGTCGGAGCCCTTAGGCTGCGGTGACACACCGTACTTGGTGGCCAGATCCCGCACCCATTCCACGGACTTCTGGACTTTCGGATCGGTCAGCTGGGCCGTCTTGAGGTCCTCACTCATCATGGAGGTGCCGTTGGAGTAGAGCCACGGAGTGATGCCGAAGGAGTAGTACGGCATGGCGAACCCGTAGACCTTGTTAGCGCCGGAACCGGTGGTCAGTTTCTTGGAGATCTCCAGGAAATCGTCCCAAGTCCAGTCATCGCTGGGCCGTTCGATGCCGGCGGCCGCGAACATCTTGGTGTTGTAGTAGATCACCATGGTGTTGAAGGTGTTGGGCATCAGGTATGTGGAGCCGTCCTTACTGAATCCCGCGAGCAGCTTGGGATCGATGTCCTCGCGCAGGGCCTTGGCTTCGGGGTCGTTCTTGAGGAAGCCGTCCAGGGGCGAAAACAGCTCGTTGGCCAGGCCCAGCTCCACGCCTTCGGTGGCGATGTTGATGACGTCCGGAGCCTGACCCGCTGCGGCCTGCGTCACCAGCTTGTTGACGTATTCGGTCCACGTGGTGATGGGGGTGAAGTTGTTGTTCACCGTCACGTTCGGGTACTTCTCCTTGAAGCGTTTGGCCACGCCGTCGTACACGGCTTTGTCCCCTGGATCGCCCCAGTTCGAGACGGAGATGGTGGCGGTGATGTCCTTGGCGGGGGCCGCGTAGGGCCCGTCCGCTGCGGGCCCGGCGGACTGGGTGGCACTCCCGCAGGCGGTGAGCGCCAGCAGGGCCACGGCTGCCGCCGTGGCGATGGAGGTGCGGACTGCTTTTCTCATGTGATGCTCCTTTGCATGCGGCGCCTGGAGGGGGCCTGATGGGATGCGATGGGGTTGTGTGTAGCTGTTTGGGGGGCAGTTGGTCGGGCTGTTATTCGGTGGAGCGGCGGAATTCGATTTCTGATTCGAGGCGGAGGATCTCGGTGGGAGCATTGGGGTTTTCGATACGCCGCAGGAGCAAACCCACGGCGCTCTCACCCAGCCGGAACGCCGGTTGGCGGACGGTGGTGATCTGGGGTTCGAAGAGGTCCGAGTAGGTGAACCCGTCAAACGTCGCGAACGCCATGGTGCCCGGTACCTGCAGGCCTTCATGCTGCACGGCCCGCAAAGCGCCGGCGGCCAGCAGCGTGCTGCAAGCCAGGATCGCCGTGGGACGGTCCGTGGATGTGGTGAGAAGTGTCCGGACACGGTCGAACGTCGATGCCGCAGTTACCGTCCCCTCACACAACAGTCCGGCCGGCACCTCCAAGCCCCGATCCAACATGGCGGCGTGAAAACCGTCGTGGCGCTCACGGAGCGATGAAACCCGCAAATCCCCGGAGACCAGCAGGATCCGCTGGTGGCCGCGGGCGGCGAGATGTTCAACCAGTGCTGCCATGGCGGACTCGTTATTGACCCCCACCTGATCCACGTCCAGGTCCGCGAGGCGGTCCAGCAGGACCAGCGGCTTCTTTTCCTCACGGATTCTCGTTAGCAGCCCGCCGCTGGAACCGGCCGCCCGTGCAATGATCAGGCCATCCACGCGGCGGTCCAGAAGTGCCTCGACTGCGGCGCGCTCCCGTTCAGGATCTTCCGCCGAGTTCGCCAGCAGCAGGGACAGGCCGTTTTGGGCCGCGGCTTCTTCCACGCCGTGCACCATGTCCGCGAACGCCGGCTCTCCGGCATCCGAGACAACAAGGCCAATGGAGTCAGTCCTGGCGCGCCGCATGGAGCGGGCCAGCGCGTCCCGCCGGTATCCGGTGGCGCGCACAGCACTGATGACGCGCTCCTTGGTCTCCGGCTCAACATGCCTGGTGTCGTTGAGGACGTGCGACACAGTGGACGTCGAAACGCCGGCAAGGGATGCGACATCGACGATGGTTGCCACTGCGACTCCTTCTAGCGAAACGATTGCGCGAACGTTTCGATAGTAGAGACAAACGTTTCGATGTGCAATAGGTCACAGAAGAGATGTTGGTTTTGTTCCGGCTTTCCTGGCCGCGGGCCTTATGGCAGTCGGAAAGGACTGGGCGCTGAGGTCCTAGGAGGCCGGCCGCGGGCCGGTGGAGGCACGGTATTCGATCGTGGGCGCCAGGCGGACTACCGAGGGTTTGCCTGATTTGTCGGCGATCCTCTTGGTGAGCAGTTCGGCCGCTGTGGCGCCTACCTGGAATGCAGGCTGACGGACAGTGGTGAGCTGGGGCTCGAACAGGTCGGCGTAGGCGAAGCCGTCGAAGGTAGCGAAGGCAATGTCCTCCGGCATCCGTAGCCCGCGCTGCTTGATGCGCCGCAGTGCGGCTGCAGCTAAGACGGTGCTGCACGCGATCACAGCGGTGGGAGGCTCTGCTGCGGATAGCGCTGCCTCGATGCCGGCGTCAGTTTCTGCAGGCTCGAATGCTGTGACTGTTTGCTGGTCCGATGGCGCTATGCCGGCTGCGGCCATGGCTTCGGCGAACGCATCGTGCCGTTCCTGCAGGGTGGCAACCCTGGTGTCTCCTGCGATCAGCAAAATCCGTTCGTGGCCCTGCGCCACCAGGTGCGCCACAAGCTCCATAATGGGCTCGCGGTTTTCAACTCCCACCTGGTCGTACGGATCAGCGGAAAGCCTGTCCATCAGCACCAGTGGCGTATCGTGATTGGCGAATTCGGAGAGGGCCTCGGGACCGGAGCCCGCCGCACGCGCCAGGATGAGGCCGTCGACCCTGCGCTCAAGGAGGGCTTGGACTGCGCGCGCCTCACGTTTCGGGTCCTCAGCGGAATTGGCCAGTAGCAGGGTGATGCCCTGGCTGGCAGCGGTCTCTTCCACGCCGCGGATCATTTCGGCGAAGGCCGGCTCCCCGCCGTCGGAAACAATGAGACCGATGCTGTCCGTCCTTGAGCGCCGCATGGCGCGGGCCAGTGCGTCCTGCCGGTATGAGGTTTCCTCGATGGCCTTCAGAACGCGCTGCCGCGTCTCATCGTTCACATGCCGGGTCCCGTTAAGGACGTGGGAAACGGTGGAGATGGACACGCCGGCAAGCCTGGCCACTTTTACCATCGTCGTCATCGTCGCCACCCTCGGGGAATCGTTTACGCGAACGTTTCGCATAGCCCCCGCCAGTTTACAGACGGGCAGGGAACCGAAGTCGAAGGGCCCCGTTCTTCCTGCCAGGAGTCCGGAAGTCGGCGTTCGGGAAACGCAATCAGGAAGAACGGGGTCCAAGTGGCAGCTTGACGTAATATTCGTTATCGGTAGTTGACTATCACTTATTGTTGAAGCCTCTCATGCCTTGACCGCCGACCTGCAGATCACCCACATTCAATAGGAAAATACGACGCCTGCGCATTTGGTGTCGGTGTCTGGCCCTATCCTATGGAAATGGTCGAAAATGAGCAGACAGATGCTGATCCCAGGAAAGTCTTCGTTATTCACGGACGAAACGAACCGGCCCGAAAAGGGTTGTTCGAATTTCTGAGGTCGATTGGACTTGAGCCGATCGAATGGCAGGAGGCGCTAGCCATGACTGGCCAAGGCTCCCCGTATATCGGAGACGTCCTCGATGCCGCTTTCGGTGCCGCCAAGGCAGTTGTCGTCCTGCAGACTCCGGACGATGTCGCTCATCTTCACGAATCGCTCGCCGAATCGGCCGATGATCCTGAGTGCACCCCACAGATGCAGCCACGACCGAACGTACTTTTCGAAGCTGGCATGGCAATGGGCCGCAATCCTGATCGCACCATCATCGTGGAACTCGGCAGAATTAAAACGTTCAGTGACATTCACGGTCGCCACTCGGTGCGGCTCGACAACTCGACTCCTAAGCGCCAGGCCCTAGCAACGCGCCTTCAGACCGCTGGATGCGAAGTGAAACTAACGGGCATTGACTGGCACACTGCGGGCAATCTCACCCCGCCGGCCCCTCCAGGCGGCGGACTCCCGCTTGGCAAGAAGTTGCCGTCCGCCGCAGCCTCAGGAGCTCCCCGGCTGACGGCCACTTTCAACGAACGTAGCGGCAACAAGCTGAGCGACATCGTCATCACCAATCATGGGCCGGGCGACGTGTACGACCTTGATGTGCACCCTGTCGATACCGCCGACGAAGATTTCTATCGTGAGGGGGACGAACTCCCCATCCCCCGGCTCCCGGCAGGCAAGTCCGTAGTGGGACTCAAACGGATGCCCCCCTCGTTTGGAAACAACAACCGGTCCTATTTCGAGATCACAATAACGGGTCGGACGGTCGACGGGACACCTATCAACCAGCCCGAGTTTGTGAGTGCGTCCTGAAATGAGTATTTCAGTGTCCTTGCCCCTGGACAGCGATGGTTTCCTGCGTCGCGAGTGTCCCTCTTGCCTCCGTCAGTTCAAATGGCATCACGGCCCCGCCAACGAGGAAGCCGAACATCACGCTGATCCCGACTCCTATACGTGCCCATTCTGCGGCCGACCAGCTGCCTCCGGCGAGTGGTTTACCGCCGACCAAAGTGAATTTATCCAGGGCGCGGCCATGCCTGGCCTGATGCAAGAGCTAGACGACGACTTAGGAGAAATGTTCCGCGGTCTCAATAGTCGGAACTTCAAGGTCTCCAGGACCGGACGCTTGGACATTCCTGCTGCCCCAATGCCGTTGACGGAACCAGACGATATGGTCATCATCGCTTCCCCGTGCCACGGATATGAGCCCATCAAGGTGCCGGAGGATGAAGCAGGTCCGTTCCATTGTCTGGTCTGCGGCGACCCATTCGCGGTCTAGGGATAAAGTGCCCGGCTCGACTACCAGGTGGGACTCCCTCAGCATCTGAGCCCTGCTAGCGTTCGAGTCCGCCGCGTTCCAGTGTTTTTCCCGTGCCGCTGTGTTTGGCCATCTTGGACGTCCGGGCCAATGAGGGCTTCTGAACCACGGCCTCCGTCGCCGGCGCGCCCTGGTGCTTGTCTGCCAGCAGCCGGGCGTTGACGGCTTCACGGTCACCTTTACCTTCGAGGTTCTCGGCCAGCTGCTGGCGCCGTTCTGCGGTATCCCAAGCCGGCTCGCTTCTGTCTGCCCGGTCCTGTCGGTTGGCCCCGGCAATTGCCGCGCCGACCACCACCTCATCGGTCCGCGCGACCGAAGCGTTGGTGCGTTCGCCTTCAGCCTCGGAGCGGGCCTGCTGTGCCCGGGCAAGGGCCTCGGATACGGAGGCCTCGTCCGCACCGGTGTTGTTCACGTCGATGCCGTAACGGCTCTGGACCTGTTCGCCGATTTTCTCGGCCGCCTGCGCAGCTTCGGGGTCGTAGTCCTTCCAGGCCGTGGCCGTCTCGTGAACCCGTTCGATCATTTCGGGGGTGGCTTTGTCCCACCAGTCCTCGCGGGAGACCGGCGCCAGCTGGGCCCGGGCGGCAGCCCGCTGGACGTCGAAGCGTTCCTGCAGCTCCCGGGCCCGTTGTTCCTCTGCTGCGGCGATGGTGCGCTGTTCCTGTTCGCGCATTCTGGCAAGCTGCTCGCCGATTCGGCTGGCAACCATCAGGCCGGTACGCATCGCCCCGTCCACTGCATCTTCCATTCCGTCTGCTTCGCTCATGCTCTTCCCCTATCGCTCGATGCCTGGATTGTTCTGCCGGTGGGTCTCTTCGGTCCGTGGCTGCGCTGCGCCTGGTCGGGTCAGAACGGGAGGCAGCGGCGAACCGCCTCGTGAACGTTCGACAAGCAGCCTTGATTTGAGGGCTTCCTCGGACGCTTCCGGGTGCTGTTGGCGCAGCGTCTCCATCGACATCGGCTGTGCCTTGAGTGTCTGCGCGTTGGCGCTGGCTTCGACAACCTTGCTGGCCGCCCTGACGGCTGTGGAAAGTCCCCGGACCCGGCGCAGATCGTCCGTGGCTTTGTGCATGTCATGGATCGCCCGGGCCGTCTGGGCGAGCTGCCGGAACATGAGGGCGTACGCGGCGCGGTCGCTCTTGGAGGTCGCCGCCAGGAGGATCATCGTCGCCCCGCGTGCGGACGGCAGGGACACTGCCGGGCGTGCCGGGTAACGGCGCAGCTGGGCGGACTTGGCGAGTTCTCGGGCGGCGTCTGCGAGCGGTCCCGGTGTCGGTTCGATCCGCTTGGACCATGCACCGAACGCCGCGGAAGTCTCACGGGCTGCCTGCGCCCAGGCGGCATGATCATCGTGCGGGGTAGTGGCCAGTTTCTCCCGGAGGGAACTGACGTCGTTGGCGTACTTGCTCCACAGCTCAGCAGATGGTTGCAGCGTCTCCCGGCCGGGGCTTACCGGCCGGCGGTTGCGCGCCGCAGCGTTCCATTCCGCGACAGCGGAAGTAACCGACTCAGGGGTGCTCTCCCACTCTGCCCGAAGCTTGGGCAGGGCCAGGTCACGGCCCAACGAGTTGCCGCCGAACCACACCGCACGCTCTCCCTTGCGGGGGCGTTCGGCCACGGAGTAGCCGGTCACGACATCGGTACGCCCGGCCGCGTAGCGGGGGCGCACGAGCATGCCCTCCTGGCGTGCCCGCCGGACAAACTCCGCCTCATCTGTCGATGCCCCTGCGCAGACGCGCACCTTCCGGGCGAGGCTGTGGCGCTCGACTTCCGGCAGCCCCTGGCGGATGGCTTTGGACTGTTCGGCCGGGGTGAATCCGCGCTCGGCCCGCAGGGTCCCGACCGCGTTCAGTCCGTACTTCTTCTCCAGAGTCCTGGCAGCCTGCTGGGACTTGTACTTGCTCTTCCAGCCGTTCCATTTGGTGCCGTCGTCCCGGACCATCGACGCCACGATGTGGATGTGGTCGTTGCCGTTCTTGCTCAGTCCGTGACGGACCGCCACCCACCGGGCGGGAGCCTTTCCGCCGTCCTCGGTGAAGTCCATTTCCTTCATGAAATCGTTCGCGATGGCACCCCAACGCTCGTCGCTGAGCTGGCCTTCTTCTGCGGCCAGACTCAGCGAGCAGTGGAAGACGTGTCCGCCGTCCACTTCGGTGTCGAAGAACTGCTTTGCCCGGTCAAGTGCGTTGGCGATATCCAGGGCAGCATCGCGGTTCAGCTCGTTGTCGTCGTGCCAGGCCATGAGCGCCGAATCGCCCGCAACGAGGTGCGGTTCTTCGTGTTCGTTTGCCCGCCCCGGTCCTGCCAGGTAGATCATCAGACCCGCCATGCGGTCGCCCTGGGTGATGTTCGGAATCACAGTGAAACTACCGCCCGGCCATGTCGGCGAGCTGACGGTCAATCCGGATGATGACAGCGCGTGCATGGGCGATAGAAGCGGCAGCTTCCGCCGGCACTTCCCCCGTCGCATTCGCGTGACGCGCGATCTGGTTGATGTTGTTCGCCACGGTCCCGACGAGACGCTGCAACGTAGAGAGCTGCATGAACTGATCCCGCCTTTCGGACGGATTCTCTGTTCCCTCGCTGAGCGCGGCTTCGATCAAAAGCCGAGGGATGGTCACGCGATGCTTCTCCGCCAGGGCAAGGAGCTGGGCTTCCTCGTCCGGGCTGACCTTCACCTCGTGACGGTGCATCCGACCGCCGTCAACATTCGCCCGACGACGACGGGATTTCCAACCGGCGAAGCCGATACCTTCACTCACTTGTCCCGCCCTTCGAAGTTGCCAGCGCAGCGAACCCGGAAACCCGGGGATCACACTGACAAGTGTGCCGCATCCGAGACGACAAGTCGAGAATCGAGTCAACTTAGCCGTGCTAAGTTACCAGCTTGCTCCGCCGACTCCTGTTGACGCGGTTTTCGTCGGGTTTCGTGGGTGGTTCCGAAGGACCTACCCACCGCTGCGCGTCGGTGCACAAAAACAGGGGTGCCCCATGGCTAGGGTGGATGACATGCCAACGATCGATATTGAACAGACACGCAACCAAGCCCGCGCCCTCCTCGACTCACGCATTGAGTCCGTCACCTCCCTGGTCAAGACCCGGCAACGCATCACTGACCTGCGTGAGCAACTCACCGAAGCCGAACGCGAAGACAAACGCGCCTACGTCCGCGCCACCAAGGACGGGTGGAGCCCCGAAGAGCTCAAGAAACTCGGGCTTGAGTCCGGCGCTGTGGCCCGCCGGCGCAAGACGACCACCCGCCCCGCAAGCGACAACGCAGCGGGCACGCTTAAAGAGACCAGCGGCCAAGACTAGCGTCGCCACTCGCCCACCTGGGCACGGCAAAAGCTATTCCTCCGGGCTTTTCCCGCACACACGTGGACGACGGGACCCACCTGACCGGCTGCACACCACCGCCAGGTCACCGCGGGCGCGCACCTGACCTCAGCGCCCGGCGATCCTGCACAGCCTCCAATCGCATCGGTACAGCACGACCGGCAACCTTCCCCACGGACCAGGACAACCGGCCCCGTCTCACCACGAGACGGGGCCGGTTATTCTCAGCTCCGGACGACAAAGGGCAACGCCACCATCCGCCCCTGCACGCACGAGTGGCCGCCACGTTTACGTGACGGCCACTCCAATGAGTGGTTCCACCGCTTCAGTCTTCGGCGGGTTCCTCTTCACCGAGCTGGCCGGCCTCAATACGGGCCTTCGTCTGGGCGTACGCCCGCTCCAGATAGTCAGCTACATCGGCCTCGCTCACCCGCCACACACGCCTCCCACCGAATTGAACTCCACGGAGTTCCTGGGATGCAAGCAATGCGTAAATCGTCGGCATTCCGACGTTCAGGATCTCTTTCACCTGGGTCAGCGTGAGCATCCGCGGGAACTGCATCCCGGGCCGCTCCGAATCCTGGGGGACCACTCCCCCATCAGAGTTGCGTGTCATCGCGGTCAGTCCTCGTTCCGGTGCTGCAGTTCTTCTTTGATCCGCCGTCCGCCGCGCGGCCCGCCGCCGGTGACATCCCCCGGGTCCGATACGGTGCCGAGCCAGCGCTGCCATTTGCCGGGATATCCCCCGGGCCTTGGTCCCAGGACGCGAACCATTTTCGTGTGCCAGCGATGCGCCAAGTACAGCGCGGCGATGATGAGGACGAACAAGACTGCCAGGACAATGATGGCTAGATCCTTCGCTGCCTGATACTCGTAGTACCCGGGCTGGCCGTACGCCATCTCACCGGAAACCAAAGGCGTCACAACGTCAAAGAAGTACTGAAGAGTGATGAAGAAAAGCCCCGAAAGCAAACCCACGACCGGCACCACCACCGCGAAGTACTTCAACTGCACTCTCATGCATCGCTTATCCCAAGCCGCAGCTTGGTCCTTCAGGTCACTCGTTGTCGTCTGCGTCATCCGGTCCCCCAATTCCTGTCCCATCCGTTGTGCATAGCCTACGGCCGCCAACGGATCACAACCCGGACAAAGTCGGCCACCGGCTGCCTGCCAGACAGCCCCTCCTGCTCATGACCGACAAGTACACGATCGCGCAATCAGGTCTGCGCCTGCCCCAGCGGCCGGGTTCCTTTTGGGGAACCTTCAACGGTCATTCTCCTAGTGCCGCTGCTGGGTGAGCCATTTGCATCAATTTCCGACGTCTCCTGATTAGGAGGAGCCTGCAATGCGCTCCGCCAGGAAACGGGCTATGGCCAGGCTCCTCGACTCGGGCCTTTCCTGGTCATTGCCCTCCAATTCGGCCTCAACTCGGTCCCATCGGTGCAGTTCGTCTAAAACGAACCGCCACGCGGTTATTGGCAGCGTTACGCTGAGCTCATCGTCTGTGGGAGGCCAGCCAACCAGCCCTTCCCCGCTACGCGGATGAAGACGAGCAGCCTCCCAGCCTGCATGACGCACTCGTCGGCCCTGGTCGAGCACCCGATGGTTGCCGTCTTCTGCAGCAATATCAACACTGTTATCCACGGTTGCGTCAACTATCTGCCAATCTCCGACGCTCATCGTTAGCTCAATTGATTCGGCTGAATTCTCTGATTCCGGGTTCGACATGGCCCCAGTCTGCCCAGAAACCCACATTGGTAGTGGGCGGGCACGCCGAAGTTGGACTGGTCGTTTCAGGATCCCTTCACGTGGCATTGCGCCATTTAGGTTAAATCGCAGTCAGACTTCTCGAGACGGTACGGTATCGAGCAATCCGAGAACCGCGAGTGGATCGTTGACGAGTGCAGCCAAACCTATCAACTTCGACGGGAATGCTGCCGGCTCCGCAGTCAGGTTCTTTTCATCAAAGTACCTATGGAACCTGTCGCGAAGCCCGAACGGCAGCCTGTCAGCGACTTCGTCTTCCAGTTTGGACGCCTCAATAGAAAGCGCCGAGGGCCTGTGCCGCTGCATGCGTTCTAACTTGGTTTTCGGCTCGGGGGCGGGCCGCGACGCTGCCTTTAGCAATCGCGCCGCTGCGGCACTCACCCAAGGATTTGCTCGATCGACGGCCAAGGGAATGGGGATACCCTGTACTGCCTGAATCGCGTCCGGTGTGACCGCGAGAGAAACGCTTGACGGGTCCTCGTGGGTGTTTACGTAGCGGAACGTGTTGATGCCAGGGGCGCATACCTTGGCTAGCTGCACGTCACCGACCCAGTCCGTGGGTTCTTTGTGCACGCCGGGTTCGATGGCCACGTTGGAGCTGAGGCGCACCCGATACAGATAAAACTGGTCGTCGGTGCTGTCTTGGTCTTTCATCCGCCTAAGCATGTTCTCGATTGCCGCCTCGTAAGTTCCGAGGTGCAGTGCCTTGGTCTTCTGACCTTGAGCCCAGCGCTCCAGTGCTCGCCCATCGGTGCCGATGTGTTGGAATCTCTGCTTGGTTTCATCCGTCAAACGAGCCGTAGGGTCGAAGGTGCGGTCCGGCCAGTTTGCGTGCGTTGACGAGTGGTACCAATAAACGTCAAGCACTTTTGAGTCATCGTACGAGGAGTCGTCTTGCACGACCCAGAAGTCGGGCCGCTCCTCAACCTGGCAGTCGGTGCGACATTCCGGACAGGCTTCATCTGCTTGGTGAAAGCGGTCCAACCACTCATCGTCCGTTTGCCACTCATACTTACAAGAGCCGCAGCGCATCCCGCGGGGGCGTTCAAAATTCACTGCTCGCTCAATCACGATCACAGTCTCACACGAAGGACTGACAGACCCCGGCTATGGCTGGCTCAAACTGCAGAGTCGCCGCGCGTCCCGTAAGCCGGTCCCCCACCGGTCGAACACCCTGCTGAACTGCATGATTGCGAGCTGGAGTCCATCGGCGTCCCGTAACCTCCGTCCGGTGAAGCGACCGGTGACGGGGCGTGAAAGGGAACGCCGGCGAGGACGGATGCGCTGGCCAGGGCGGTGGTGCCCGCCGCTGATGGTACGTGCGGGTCTACTGCTATCGCGAGAGTAGTTTCTCACCGTCGGGCCGCAGCTCCCCTGTGGGTGAGACGTGCCGGTAGAGCGTCTGTCGGGTAATCCCGAGTTCGGTGCAGAGGTCGCTGACTTTGGTTCCGGGCTTACCCATGGAGGCCATGGCGAGCCGGAGTTTCGCGGGGGTCATCTTGTAGGGGCGTCCGCCGTTGCGGCCGCGGGCGCGGGCGGAGGCGAGGCCGGCCATGGTGCGTTCGGAGATGAGTTCGCGCTCGAACTCGGCGAGGGCAGCGAAGATTCCGAAAACGAGCTTCCCGGAGGCGGTGGTGGTGTCGATGGCGGCGCCCTGCCCGGTGAGGACCTTCAGCCCGATTCCGCGTTCGGTGAGGTCATGGACGATGTTGACCAGGTGCCGCAGGTCCCGGCCGAGCCGGTCGAGCTTCCAGACCAAGAGGGTGTCGCCGTGGCGTAGAGCTTTGAGGCAGGCAGCCAGCTGGGGCCGGTCGTCCTTTTTCCCGGAGGCACGGTCTTCATAGAGGGATTCCGCGCCGATGCCGGCGGCCAGGAGCGCGTCGCGCTGCAGGTCCGTGGTCTGGGAGCCGTCCGCCTTGGAGACGCGCATGTATCCGACCAGCATGGCAGTTCTCCTTCGTCATTTATACGTTCGTTTAAGTGACAGCCCAAACTCCAATCAGACCGGAACCGAAATGTGTCACTTAACTCGTTATTTATTCTAAGTCAGGCAAAGGTACAGTTATTTCTGTATGTGACAAAAAGGTCAGTGGTATCTGAAGCTCGGCGAAGGTGTCCCGGAGACCGCGCACGGATTCTTCACTCCGGCATCCACACCGTGCGAAGTCGAAGAACTGCTGCGCGACGACCGGGTCTTCTTTGGCTGCCGCGATGCAGACTTCCAGTGCATCCGTTGCCTGACTCCAGAGTCGGCAGCTCTTGAGCGTCGGCGGTTGCTGTCCGTGTGCCAGGCCGGGTTCCGTCGCTGATCCCCCGAACCACTACGCCCCTGACAATCGGGCGGCCTGGCCGTCATGTCTTGGCAGAGGATCCTTTGACGCGATGTATCACAGTGCCCATCACACCGCCGCGTCCAACCACTCCTTGATGTGGGAGAACGTCTCGTTCGGTCTCGGGGCCGTCGAATAGACCTGCAATTCAAGATAGTGCGGCAAGTCGATCCCGAGTTTTGGCAGGTCGTCCTCCCGCAGGCGCACGACGCGGTAGCCAGCAGCGAGCAGGTCACGACTTTTACGCCGGTCTACCTCCATTTTGGCTTCTGGTCTGTGCCAGTAAGCCCCGTCGTACTCCACAGCGATCTTCACTCCGTTGTGCTCAACGAGGATGTCGACCGACCACCGCTTCCGGGTACTGAATGCATCGTTCCGTACCAAAGCGCCCGACTTCACTGTCGCGAAGAGCGACTTGGCGGCATCTAAGTGCTGCTTCTCTACCCGGGATTTTCCGCCCTCACGGCATTCCGGGCATTCGGAGCCGTTAGAGCGGGAGGAAAGGTCGGCCTCCCACCGATGGGAAGGGTCGACGGAGCAGAACCACCGAGGAGTGAAGGCCGTACGGCCGTGGGGCCGGACATGCCAGGGGCTCACAGGATTCGCGGGATCCCATTCGGCAGCCAGACCGGGGTCCACCCATCCTAGGGAGTCCAAGATCGTCTCGCACCGCGGGCACCGCTGGCGCTGGTACTTGTTCCGGTCGCGGACAGGCTCTTCCCACTCATAGCCGCAACAGTCGGCCCTCCAATAGGCCATCCTCTTGGAATCCGGGCCGACCTTCTCAGGCGTCCACTTCCCATTCAACGTCGGGTGCCACTGGCTGGCAATCTCCGGCAGAACTTTGGCGAGGGTTGTCGATAGGCCATTTACTTTCGGCGTGCGGCAGAACTGGCAGCCCGAACTGAGAAAGGTGCTTGGGGGCACCCTCGGGTGATGCCCGTTCTCGCAGCGAAAACGCCGCGGTACACCGCCTGCGGTCATCACCAGGCGGGGATCGGCTTCGTCCGCCCAGGCCGAGACAAGCTCCGGAATATCGGAAACCGGGGTCGCTTTCAGCCGCTCCCATTCAACACGCCATGCGGCGCTGCGCTCCTGCTCGCACTTTGGGCACTCTGCCTTGCCCGTCATCCAGTACATGGCGGCAGTGAAGAGGTGCCCACACGATGGGCACTTCCAGTGGCACTCCCTACGGGCGCGAACAGTCAGGGTTGCCAAGAGCGAGGCGTCGTTGAGGTCATGGTTCCACCAAGCCAAAGCGGGGTTATTGGAGTCGATGAACAGGTCCTTGGCCCCACGAGGCTTTCTCGCCAGCGAGGTGCTCGACTTCCCATTGCGTGTGCAGACACACCCCCAGCCGATGTCGCCCATGCGTTCGGCCTGCTGGATGCCACATCGCGTGCAGCGGGTGATAATTGGCCATCCACCGCTAGGCAGTTCCACGATCTCTTCGACCGGTTCGAAACCGTTCCGCGCCAAGTGTTCCTCAACTTCAGCCTTGCTGACGGTATCGCGGCTTCGGGACATGATGTCGGCCTCAATCGTCCAGACGACCCAGTAGCACCGTCGGCACGCTGGCTCATCACGCGTGCGCAGTTCGAGGAGGTAGTCGAACTTGTAGTCACACTCAGCGCCGCAGAGGCGGCAACGCGTGCGCCAGCGTTCGGCCTTGCCAGGGAATGCTGTCACTGGATCCATGCCCAGCTCGCCGAGGATCTCCCCAAGGCATGGCTCGCACCACGCCGGCTTCGTTCGCGTAGTGAAGGCAGCCGGGTTGACGCAGCCCGTCGTCGAACAGGCCTGAGACGCAATCGGCACGATATCCCCTTGATCATTTGCTTGCCGCGCTTGAGGCCACGCATGAGCCGGAGACCAGCTAGCACTCATCGTTGAGATCACAGGTTATGCGCTCCGCCAGAAAGTTTAGCGACCGCACTCGGAATCGAAGCCGGGCCTCTCTCCGGCGCAGTCAAATCTCAGTGGTCAATAACGCCTTTCTCCCCTATATGACTGACTATGATTCCGGCAACGAGTTCCGACAGCTCGATCCAGGCCATTCCTCGGATGCTCCTGGCCGTCCGATATGACAGGTTCTCAAACGGTCGTTTTTGACTGTCGCGGATAAGGAACGACCCTCACCGAGCAGTTTTGCGGACGGGTCATGCGGGAATGTGCCTGGCCAAGCGCGTGCATACACTGGGTTCCGGCGGTCAGCACCAGAGAACGGGACCGCGACCGTCTCACCAGCAGAAGATGGCACCATGGCACCGAAGATAGGCCCCGAGACGATGCTCGCCGAATGGCTCCTCGTCGAGACAGTCGCCGACGTCCGACGGCGAAGCGAGGATCCCGGCGCGCGGAGCCGTTACGAATTGCTCGGGATCGCGCCGCTCCTTCGCAAGCTCCTCATCGACGGCCGTCCCCTCCTCAACACTGTTCGGGCCGCTCGCCCGGAGGTGCCGACGGAGTTCCGCATCAGGCAGTGGAGCGCTCCGGAGGACGGTCAGCAGGGAGAAGATCTGCCATACGTCCTCCGGCTCGGCGGTCCCGAGTTGGTCGGCGGGTCTGAGGACCCGGCGCTGCCCAAGCTGAAGTACTTCATCGGCGCGAGGGTGGGCGTGGTCCGAGGACGACCGCTGACCGTCCTCGAGGTGGTGAAGTACTACGCCAACGTGGAAGGAGGCGTCCATTTCGGCGTGCCCGAGGAGAAGGCCGACCACGTCCTGAGCGAATTGGCTCCCTTGCTCCTGGGGCGGACGACGGGACAGATCGAGATCCTCGCCCACCTCGGCGCAATCGTGGTGGACGCGCTGACGCCGCTGTGCGAGTCGATCCTCGCCTCGCCCCTGATCGACACGCGCATGCACCGGCGCAACGACAGGGGCTTCTTCGACGGCCACTGGACCGCGGACCACTACGAGAAGTCCAGCCAAGGGTAATAGCCGATGGCAGGGGGCACCCGCGGGCGTCATGGCGGGAGAAGCCCGGTGAAGACTGGCCACCCATCAGCAGCTCTTTAGTCTCGCTGAAGGTATGCCAGCATTTCAGGGGTGGTCAGTAGGACACGTGGTGAGGCTGCCTTGCTCTGGATGATGATGCCATCTAATTCCTGACCGGCGTCCAAGAGTTTGGCGACCCATGCAGCCCGCTGCTTGTTCACGTAGCCGATCTTCTTCGCTGCGCGGCCCGTCGTGATTGCGACGGCGTTGGCATCGTGTTCGTTGTTGGTTTCGCGGACAACCTGGACACGTTGCCCGTTACGGAAATTGAACGGTTTGTTGGGGTCCTCATAAAAGCCCATGCCAACGACGCGGAGCGCGAAAATCTGAAAATGCCGCAGCGCAAGGATCTTGTAATCGACCAGCTGTCCATCGGGGAGGGCCAAATCCAGGCCGTTGTTGGACCGTACCAGTCGAAGGGGCGGCATACCGTCAGGGTCGGCAACCAGTTCGCTCTTGGCTTCTGCCGGAGGAACATAACCTGCGCGGTAGCTCTTGACGCTTTGCCCGACCGCCGCCGCCTTTGCCTTTTCTGCCTCGTAGCTGCGCGCTTCCGGCGGGCGCCGCGGCAGTCCCCTCACGTCCCCGCGCAACGACACCGGACTCACCGCCGGTAGGTGCGCCGGTTCAGCGAGCTCCGCTGAAGGGCTCGTCAGCTCCGAAACGGCCAGAGATGCCCGTGCGGTCCCGCTAAAGATTTCCTTGGCCTTGCTCCATACCCCCATGCGCTGACTCTATCGAGAGCGGTGGCTAAAAGGGCGCCTGAATCGCTGGAAGTAGTGAGGCGGCCTCCCGTGCCGAGTAATTGGACTCCCCCTAGCCCAGGGCAGTACATGGCCATCATGGACGGCGTCAGGTGTTACGCGTATTTACTGTCCAGCCGGTAGGTCTTCCTGCTGTAGGTTCGGTTTCCCGTTTCGCCGGCCTGGTCGAGTGGCTCAATATAATCCGTCAGTATGCCGGCGTCGACGAGCTCCCTCAGCCCTGTCTTCTTGGTGCTGTCTCCCAAGCCAAATCGATCTTTGAAAGTCGCCGGGGCGAACCAAAGGCGATGGTCCTCAATATCGTTACGATGCACGCTTAGAACCACCAAGTACATGGCCAGCGCGGGGCCGCTTAGGGAAGCAATTGCCCCGCCTGTCCATAAGTATTCGGGAACACGGAAATATGGATCTACGTGTCCTTTCTTGGCGGCCGCCCCCGGCAACGTGTATCCCTCCCCGTTGGCATTTTCACTGAGGAGCTGAACAGTTGGAGGCGATCCAGCGACCGAATGGTCCAGGGTGATGAAGCCACGCTTTTCGAGTTCAGTGAGACTTGAGCTAACCGTCCGTGCTCCTGCCGTCCCGGGGTCGTCCAGACCGATGAGTTCAGCCCAGAAACGCGCCGGCCGATTGGAAGCGTGCGGAGCTGCTGCTAAGACCCACAGTAGGGAGATGAGTACGGCGACCCTCGTTTTGCCTCCCCTGCCGCCACCTCCCTTACGGGCGGAGCGACCACTCATGATCTGGGAAAGAGGTGTGGAGCCATTTGCCGACTGCACGAAGGATCGCCTCACTGGAGCACCCTTGCGTCCACCCATTCTTCTGGAGAGCTCGGCTGCCCGAGCGAGCTGGATTTCCAATATTTTTCCTCAATTTTGTGCCCCTTGACCGCGGCCTATAGAGTAGCGATCAGAAGATATATCTATAAGGGTTGCGCTAACGTAGCCATACCGGATGCACAAACGCTACCATCCGGGCGGTTGATTAGTAAAAGTTTGATTTTGCATTTACTTACGACTCCTATACGCTCTGACATAGATCAGGAGCCTTCAGTGTTTAGCGATGTTGGAGGCATGCCGTCAGGCTAGGTCCCCCTTGTAAGAGGGGCAACCTGCCGGGTGTAGGTAGCGCTTGCGTTTCCTTCGTTCGAGACTCGTTTTGCCGACTCGGTAGGGCCTCGCGAGAAACCTGATCAGAGAAGGCCGGCGTCCGCGCTGGCCTTCTCGCTTTAACTTGGCCCCAAGATCGGCGGGTTCCCCTGACATCTGTGAGGGCATTCAAGTAATAGAGTTGCCGCAGTAATCGAAACGGGAAATAGGGCGGTGCAGGGACTAAATGGATAATCGTTCATCCGGCGCCGCTCTCCGTGGCCATATCTCGAGCTCCTTCGACCGGAGATTATGGGCTGCCGCGAACAAGAACGGCGTGCCGGCGTCACTGGTACATGCCCATGAAGTTCTTGGTTTGGAGCGCGGCGAACAGCTGGCGTTTGAGACGGTGATGTGTGATGGCAACCTCGTCGACATGCTCTTCGGGCAGGACAGCGGATTCGCAGCACTGACCAACGGGGCCAGTAGTCTCGTAAGAATCTCAGATGACGACGGAGATTTTGTCGTCGCGAGCTGGGCAACTGCTCACCCGGGCGTATTCCATATCAGTGGGTCGGTTCCCACGAGTGACAGACGCTGGGCCCGCGTAAATCGATCCATTTCCCGTGCGCCGGACGTTATGCGCTGCTTTCTCAACGAGGACAAGTTCCGTCGCCTGGCCAGGAAGTTGGATTCTATTGGGCGTCCGGAAGTTGTGCGGATGGCGGCATGGCGCCAGTCCGATGCTTCATCCCTCAACCGGGGCTGGCCAGTTAAAGCGGATTCCTTCAGATATACGCCGGACGATGTTTTTGATCTGGCGAACCTGGAAGGAGCTTCCGTACGGTCGCTAACGGTCTCCGTGGAAAGTGATTTACTTTGCCACCTACGCAGGACGAGCGGGGCAACTTTCTACTCAGGACAGTTCCGTCCATTTGCAGCCAACATCCTCGACGCCTTCGCAGCTTATGCGGCCGAACGGCTCGATCTACTTTCAAATCGACAGCGCGCCGTCGATAGGCCCCTTGGCCTCCCCTTGACTATCAACCTTGCTGAAGATGTCTTCTCCACCGCAGGTGACACCGAACGCCTGCGACGCCTGATGGAGGACACTCAGCTAACCTCCGTGGCCGTGCTGCATGAAAACCCCTACCTACACCTCATGATTGCCGACCACGCCGACGGGTCCACTTTTGATGTCGTTGTCACCTCGCCAGTTGCTATAGACATTTACCCCAGTTTTCGCTCCAGTGCATCTTCCTTGGCCCGCCTCGTTCAGCGGATCGGGGAGCACTTCTCGGCTGAGACGATCGAGGAGTCCCTGCCGCGGCAGCGAGTGTCTCTCGAGGACCTAGTAGGCGCCGGATAAGATGGCACGCACTCCTGAGAGCCTTGCAAACTTGCGCGAGGGTTACCGTCGCTACGACGAGTATGTTGACGTCGTTTCGTGTTTTGAGTGGATGTTCGCGGGCGACGCGCTGGACCTTCCGGAAACCGTCAAGCACTTTGAGCGATATCCCAAATGCACAACGTCTGAGGCCGACTCAACACCGCGCACCGTTACCCCCGACTTTCTGGTCGTCTTCCAAGATGATTCCGTCCTCGTTGGGGAGATTGCTTCGATCGCGAGACACGAGAACTCGGTAGACAAGCTCTGCAGCCAACTCCTGGGCTACGAAGGTATCCAAGAAGTCGCTCTGGCCGACGGTTCATCAGTGGCCCCGAGCCGGATAGACGTGATGTGGCTTGTGCCTGTTGAACTGTCCAACGATGCCTGTGCACGCGTCCTGGATGACCGGTTCCACAACCCTACGCACTCATATAAGCCGCTTAAGGCGCCCTGCATCGTCCAATATGCGAGGCTGACGCATAAGTACACTTTCGCACGCATACCCCGCCCTGATAACGGCGTTCTCGTCAGTGGACTCCCGAACCTCAGCATCGCCAGCTACTTAGATCGAAACCTGAATATCAAGCCCGAACACTTCGTCCACATCAAGACATCGCGCGGATTCATGAATGATCCCGCTGAACCTCTCTATCTCGCCACTTACATGTACGTCCGCGTTTGGCCCTTGATGTTCGGTCCTGGCACCTCGGAAGAACGAGTCACCAGCCAAAGCATTTCCCAAGAGCTGCAGAGAACCTACAGGTACGGGAGGCACAAAGAAGTGGTCACTGCACTCGATCTCCTTTCCGAAGCAGGACTGGCTACCAGGCAATCGGATGGATTCTGGAAAGTGAAGCGCAAGGTGCTTGGCACCAAAGGAGACCGCGAAGCCCACGCCAAAATCTTGGAGCTTGTTGAATCGACGCAAGAACGCGAAAGGACTCGATCCCGCAGGGCCATACGCCACCAAATCCCTGCACAACTCAGCCTCTTCGACGCCTCCGAGCTTTCCTGACTGGGACCGGGGAAGGGCAATGCCGCGGGGCGAATCCGCAGACCTCTCGGAGCGTCCCTTTGGGATGCTCCGAGGCCCAAATCTCACTGTCTGGAACCCGTAACACTCTTCGGCGTTGAGATATGGAGCGTTAAAACGGTGAGGACCGGCACTCTCGTGCCGGCCCTCACCTGTTTTCCCTCTGCAAAGGAAATCTGCGGTTCAGCTTAGCTGAACTGGTTTGTGGTACTGCCGCGGGCGGGTACCTCGTTGTTCTTGGTCTCGCGGGGTGGCGGTGCGTGGACGCGTTGTCGCGGTTAATGGCGGTCCGGCGCTGGTGAGTGGCTGCTGTGGTTCGCCCTGGGCGGCGGACCGCCCCATTTCTGGGAGGTTCCTGGCCCTTGCTGGGGTGAGTGGGCCGGGCGGCTGCCTCTGGGGTTCAGCCGCCCGGTTCCCCGTCACATTACTCGGTGTCGGTGGCGTGCTTGTCGAGGATGATCTGCTCGACGGCGCTGGCCGTGTAGCCCCAGATGGTGAGCTGGTTGAGGTAGTGGAAGTGCCGCTTCTCGGCGCTCCGCCATGAATCTTTCTGGATGGTCTTCTCGTACCCGGCGCAGATCAGGGCGATGAGGGAGAACTCGGGCCGTGCGGTGGTTTTGGCGGTGTGGTCCCGCAACGGGTTCCAGCCCCACCGGTCGGTGTCCTCCCCGGTCTTGGCCCCGATCATCTCGGTGGCGACCTTGCCGTCGTAGCCGCTGGCGGTTTCGGGGTCGTGGGTCATGGCGTGGACGGTGAAGTACTGCCAGCCCTTCGGCGCGGTCTTCCGCGACAGCAGGGTCTTCACGAACTCGCGCCTGACCTTGGTGGCGCTTTCCATCTCGCGGTTATTGGCGATCAGGGTCTTCCGCTCGGCTTTCTGTTCCTCGGTCATCGGGCCCTTCTGGACCTGCGTGCCGCCGTCGTAGCGTTCGTACTTCGGGGTGAAGCCCAGGTCCTGCCAGCCGGTGATGACGGGGTTGGCGTTGTGCTGGCCCCGGTAGTCGGTGCTGATCAGGTAGGCGTTGGCGTCCTCGTCGGTGGCCGGTTCCCCGTCGGCCCGCTTCGCGGCCGAGACGTACAGGTTCTCTTCGTTCGCGTAGTGCCCGGCGTCCTCCACGATGGTCTTGCCCTGGGCTTCCAGTTCCTCGATGAGCGTGGCGAGTGCGGCGGCGCGGTCGCGGCGGTCCCTCAGCATCTGCGCGACGTGCAGGAGCTGATCGGGTTCGTCCGCGATCACGGACTCCAGTTCCTCCGTGGCGTCCTGGTTCCCTTCAAACTCGGTCATGATGAGCGCTTCGTCGATGGTGTATCCCTTGCCCAGGGCGGCGGATCCGGCGTTCGAGGATTTGGCTTTCAGTGCCCCTTCCACGGTGGTCTTGGTGCGCCCGGTCTTCTTGGCGATCGCGGCGGCTGAGACGCCGATCAGGGACAGCTGGTGGTAGGCGTCGGCCTCGTCCGCTTCGGTCAGTTCGGCCCGCTGGATGTTCTCCACGACCTGGGTCACGATCCGTTCGGCTTCCTCGGGGGACTCGATGATCATTACCGGGATGCTGGTGCGCCCGGCTTCCACAGCCGCGCGGGTGCGGCGCTGTCCCATCAGGACGTGCACCACGCCGTCGTCCTTGCGGTGGGCGATGACGGGTTCCATCACGCCGTGTTCCTTGATGCTGGCAATGAAATCGGCGGTCAGGGCGGCGTCTTTGCGGACGTTGATGTCCACGGTCAGGGTGGCCGGGTCGAGCATTTCGAGGGTGGGTGTGGTGTTCATGGTGTTGCTCCTTTTGCAGAGGATTCCGGTGGGTGGGGCGGCTCAGGTGACCGGCCAGCTCCCCCTCTCCCCCGTTGTTTTTTGGTTGCTGGCAAGCTCGCTTGCTCGGCGGCCGACGGAGCCCTGTCTACCCGCAGGGCAAGGTGCCGGAAATTCCCGGAGGAAATCAGCAGGTGACCGGCCAGCTCCCCCTCTCCCCCGTTGTTTTTTGGTTGCTGGCAAGCTCGCTTGCTCGGCGGCCGACGGAGCCCTGTCTACCCGCAGGGCAAGGTGCCGGAAATTCCCGGAGGAAATCAGCGACGCAGGAGCGCCGGAGGGACATTTCCTGCACCGCAGGCCCTGACGAAGGAGGGGCTAGACGGGGTGGAGCGGACGCCTAGAATCCGAAGGGCAGCAACCAAAAGACGTCGTAGACAAGACAGGGCCAGGGCGGGCCGGAGCTCCGCGACGGACAGCACTGGACCCAACAGCCGGCCGCGCCCGCGGACGCCCCAAAGGGTGCGAGCCCTGCGAGCATGCCCCTGGCTTCGTCTCCCCTGGATCCGCCCATGCCGGCCCCGCTCTTAGCCTGGCCGGCCCGCTGGCTGTTCCACCGGCGGTCCTCCACCGAAATGGCGGTCCGCCGCCGGTGACCAGCGACGGCAGCCAACCACCGGCGGCGGACCGCCCGAACCTTTCGGCCGGCCCTGGTCCTATGTTGAGGAGGGCGGCACCTTGCCGGGCGGGGGTTCCGCCCGGCAAGGTTTCAAACCGGTTTAGGCGACGTTGGCCATATACGGCATCCGATAGCGGGACGGGAGTTCCGCGGCGGCTTCGGGCAGGTCGTCCGGGCCGTGGGCCTGTCCGTTCTTCCAGTGGAAGAACGCCTGTTCGCTGATCGCGTCCCATTGGCGGGCCTTGGTCCGGTAGAACGTGCAGCTCACGTCACCCTCGCAGTAGGTGGCGACGCCGAACAGGTTCCCGATGCTGTCAGCGGTGCGGGTGGCGGCGACCATGACGTAGGGCCAATTGCCAAGGTCCCAGCCGTCACTGCCCCAACTGGGGATGGCGGCCCAGCCGTGTTCGCCAATGAGTTCCATCCAGTCGTAGCCGCCGTTCTCGTGGTAATCGCCCAGCACGGTCACGCCGTCGATGGTTTCCCCAGTGTCCTGGGTGGTCACCGTCTTAGTGGCTATTGCGTTCATTGTGTTGCTCCTTTGCAGAGGATTCCGGTGGGTGGGGCGGCTTAGGTGACCGGCCAGCTCCCCCTCTCCCCCGTTGTTTTTTGGTTGCTGGCAAGCTCGCTTGCTCGGCGGCCGACGGAGCCCTGTCTACCCGCAGGGCAAGGTGCCGGAAATTCCCGGAGGAAATCAGCGACGCAGGAGCGCCGGAGGGACATTTCCTGCACCGCAGGCCCTGACGAAGGAGGGGCTAGACGGGGTGGAGCGGACGCCTAGAATCCGAAGGACAGCAACCAAAAGACGTCGAAGACGTAAGAACAGGGCCAGGGCGGGCAGGAGCCCTGCGACGGACAGCACTGGACCAACAGCCGGCCGCGCCAGCGGACGCCCGAATCTCGTCCTTGGCCTAGGCTGGGCGCATGAACAACACCAAGAGGGCAACGCTCATTTGGTCGCTGGGGGCAGTTATTTTCTCTCTCATCGGCGTATCCACCGCACTGACTTCCGACGGCGTTTGGTACCTGATCGGGTCCGCCGTCATTCTCCTTCTTGCCGGTGCTGTCTTCGGATCCAGAGCAATTCTTTCCGCACGAACTGCCGGTCTGCCTGGCCGGCAATAGCGGCCTGTGGTGCCCCGCAAGGTCCTGCTCTTTCTGGCCGTGGTGTTCTCTGTTGCCGCAGCCGGTGCGCTGGCGCTGGTGGTCCTCGATCTCGTCATCGCACGGCCGGCGGCGGGCGATGTCTTCATCACCGTCCTGAATGCCCTGGTCGCATTCGTGTTGTGGCGCCGGGTATTGGCACAAACCCGGGCATGAGGAAAGGCCGGCACCTGGGGTGCCGACCTTTCCGGGTTTTCCCTCTGCAAAGGAAACTTGGGTGGCAGCGTCTCGCTGCCTGGTCGTTAGAGGTTGTGGTGTTCCTGGGCCCAGCCGATATTCGCGGGCCCGGTCGGTTCGCCGGCGGTGAGCAAACGAATTTCGATGACGTCTTCAGCCAGGCTGGGCTCGGCCGCCGGCTTGTCGTCGTCGGTCAGGATGTATTCGGTTCCCATGCTCACGCTTCCTGGTCGGTGCAGTGTTCCTGGGATTCACTGTAGCCGTGGTTTCTACACGTCAGCTGGGTTTCCGGCCTGCGCCCGCGCGAGCGTCCGGCGACCGGAGGAGAAGGTCCTAGAGGCAAGTCCTCACGTGCGACCCTCCCAAAATCGACACATGATCGAAGATCCTGCAACGGTAATCAGCGCGGCAACAATGCCCGTGAGGCCACCTATCCAAGATCCAACGATTAAGCCCACCCCTCGGAGGTCCAGTCCTCGACCTTCTGACAGGCCGGGGACATATGGAGGCGGAACCAGCTGCGCAACCAGGCCACCCGCAAACGCCGCGTAAATCAGGCAGCCAAGGATGCCGACGATCAGGTATCGAGGCACCCATGCTTTGGATAACCTGCGGTGAGCGACAGTTCCCGTAATCACCAGGAGAACGCTTGGCACGCAGGCCAACACCCAAAACGCGACAAGCTCGAAGTCGTTGTAATCCACAGTCCCTTGGTCCGCCCTCCCGGCGCTGCTGGGTCCCCTCGTTCAAGAACCCGTCCGCCAGCCTAGCGGCGCCCACCGGCGGGCCCTACTCTCCTCAGCGAGGCTCCCATAATCAGGTGGCGGTTTGGGGTGTCGGGACGTGGCGAGCCCGTCCGTCGCCGGAATGCTGAAATGATCCTTGTGCATTCACCGGGAGTGCACAAAGGGGGAACTTAATGCGTACGTATTTTCGGGAGCGGCAGGAGGCGCTGGGAGCTACTCGGGGTCGGCGCATTTACAACTATGCCTCTGGCGCTGTGGTCCTTGTCCTCATGGCTCTGGTTTTTGCGGGCCTCGCACCTCAGGGGATTTTCTGGATCGTATTCCCCGCGTCTCTCCTTCTGGACGTCTACCTCACCAGAAAATGGATCAGAGAAGATGCACTTAGGGCTCACCGAGCCGGGCTGGCTCAGTAAAGGAGCTGCGCCCGCGCGAGCGTTCGGCGGCCGGAGGAGCGAAGCGGGGGAGGCCGCCCCGCCACAAACAGAATGGTCGGGCCGGGATCATTGGGTGATCCCGGCCCGGCCGTCTCCGTTTAGTTCTTGTGGCGCTGGTAGGAGGTTTCCGGGTCGCGGGCGACGTCTGCGACTGAGCCGCGGTTGATCAGTTCCAGCAGCAGCCCTGCCAGCCGGAACCCGGGGGCGTCCGTGTCCGCGTGCTTGAGGTACCGGGCCGCCTGGGTGCCGTTGCCTTTGAGCCATTCCAGCCACCCCATCAGGGTCAGCATCGGTGCGCGCTGGCCTGCCGGGACTGCCTTCATCAGCTCGAACGCGATGGCCTGGGCCCGGTCCACCCGGGTCCAGTCCGGGCGTCCGGTGAAGGTCCCGAGGATGACGTCGGCGAAGTTGCCGTTCTGGGTGGTGATGGTCTCGCGGAACAGGAAGTCCCGGACCATTTTGTGCTGGAACGCTCCCGCGAGGTCCCGGGACGTGTCGTGGTCCGGGGTCCCGGTGCTGTCCAGCACGGCCGCCCACGCGGAGCATGCTTCCTCAATGTCCGCTTCGGTGCCTTCGGGTGCCTGTACCGGCATGGCCCAGGTGCCCAGCAGGGCGGGGTTGTAGACGTCGATGTCCGTGGCGCTGCCGAAGAAGGTAAACGTCGCGTTGGCGTGGCTGTCGGTGATCTGCTCCAGCGGGTGCTCCTCGTCCGTGCCGAACTCCGTCCAGTGAGTGGAGGTCACGAGCCAGACGTTCCGCACGGGCATCCGGGCGGCGGCCAGCTCGGACACCAGCGCGGCGACGTGCGCGGCGTAGGGGTAGCTGTCCTGGTTCTCGTCGGTGTAGACGATGACGTAGGACGCCGTTGCCTTCTCGTCGTTGGCGGCGTGGCTGGTCAGCGTCTGCGCGTAGTTGACCGGCTCGACGTGTTCGGGGGCATCCACCCGCAGGGTCGCGCCGAGGGCGCCTGCCTGGGCGGTGAGGACCACGAACGATTCCGAGGGCGTGATCCCCAGCAGGTGCGGGATGGTCGCCAGCAGGTCAGCGGGACCGGTGAGGTTGATCTTTTCAATCATGGTGTTGCTCCTTTTGCAGAGGATTCCGGTGGGTGGGGCGGCTCAGGTGACCGGCCAGCTCCCCCTCTCCCCCGTTGTTTTTTTGGTTGCTGGCAAGCTCGCTTGCTCGGCGGCCGACGGAGCCCTGTCTACCCACAGGGCAAGGAGCAGGAAATTCCCTCAAGGAAATCAGCGACGCAGGAGCGCCGGAGGGACATTTCCTGCACCGCAGGCCCCGGTGGAGCTTGCGGAACCGGGGCTAGACGGGGTGGAGCGGACGCCTAGAATCCGAAGGACAGCAACCAAAAAGCGTCGAAGACGTAAGAACAGGGCCAGGGCGGGCCGGAGCCCTGCGACGGCACACCCTGGACCCGACAGCCGGCCGCGCCAGCGGACGCCCCAACGTGTGCGAGCCCTGCGAGCATGCCCTTGGCTTCGTCTCCACTGGATCCGCCCATGCCGGCCCCGCTCTTAGCCTGGCCGGCCCGCTGGCTGTTCCACCGGCGGTCTTTCCCGGAAATGGCGGTCCGTCGCCGGTGACCAGCGACGGCAGCCAATCACCGGCGGCGGACCGCCCGCGGTGGCCGGCCCGGTAAGGCCGGCCACCGTGCGTTCCTAGCTGGCGAGCAGTTCGGTCAGTTCGGCCGCGTCGGTTACCAGTGCCGCGTCATTCTCTTTCAGGAGCCGGTGGCATCCTGCGGAGTTGGCGCTGTGGACGCTGCCGGGGACGGCGGCGACGTGACGGGCGATTGTTTGGGCGTGGTGCGCTGTGTTGAGCGCGCCGGAACGCCAGCGGGCCTCCACGACGCAGGTGACGCCTGCGAGGGCGGCGATGATGCGGTTCCGTTGGAGGAACCTGTGCCTGGTCGGCGCGGTTCCCGGCGGCAGCTCCGAGAGCGTCAGGCCGTTGGCGCGGATCGCGGCCGCGAGGTCCGCGTTTCCGGAGGGATAGTCCCGGTCCAGGCCTCCGGCCAGCACTGCAATGGTCGCCGGTCCGTTGCCCTGGCTTCCGGCCAGCGCGGCCCGGTGGGCGTGGGCGTCAATGCCGTAGGCGAGGCCGGCGATGATGCAGATACCGCGCTGGGCCAGGCCGTAGGCCATGTCCGCAGTGACGGCCGCGCCGTAGCTGGTGCTGTCGCGTGAACCGGTCAATGCCGTGCACCGGGTCGGGGCAGGGATTCCGTTCCCGATGTCACCCCGATACCAAAGGCCCCACGGGGCATCCGGAAGATCGTCGAGACCTGTCGGCCAGTGCTCGTCGCCGGGGACCAGGAAACCGCCGCCCAGGCGTTCGATGGTGTCGAGGTCTTTCTCCGGGTCCAGATCGTGGATCCGCGGTGCCCAGCGGCTCAGGGCTTCGGCCAGCTCGTCGGCCGTGACGTCCCAGAACGGGAACGCGGGGCGCGCGCCGATGGCGATCCTCAGCGCAGTGTGTGCGCCGTGTTTGGCAACGAGGGCGCGGGCCACGGGGTCGCCCGGTTCGAACAGGCGGGTCAGGGATGCGCGTGCGATGCGGTTCTCGGTGTTCATGGTGTTGCTCCTTGTGCAGAGGATTCCGGTGGGTGGGGCGGCTCAGGTGACCGGCCAGCTCCCCCTCTCCCCCGTTGTTTTTTGGTTGCTGGCAAGCTCGCTTGCTCGGCGGCCGACGGAGCCCTGTCTACCCACAGGGCAAGGAGCAGGAAATTCCCTCAAGGAAATCAGCGACGCAGGAGCGCCGGAGGGACATTTCCTGCACCGCAGGCCCCGGTGGAGCTTGCGGAACCGGGGCTAGACGGGGTGGAGCGGACGCCTAGAATCCGAAGGACAGCAACCAAAAAGCGTCGAAGACGTAAGAACAGGGCCAGGGCGGGCCGGAGCCCTGCGACGGACAGCACTGGACCCAACAGCCGGCCGCGCCAGCGGACGCCCGAAGGCAGTGTCTGTGGACCCGCTGTGCCCGCCGGCCGGGCCGCGTATTCCGGTACCGGCTTCGGCCTGGACCGATGAGCGGGCGGCTCATTCACGTCGTTGTCCCCTGCGGCTGTTAGGGTCCGGGCATGGATGAACTGTTGTTGGGACCAGGTTCTGCTGCTGCACGCGATCTGTCGGGCCGGTCCGGTTTCGACGCCGGCTTCCTCGGCGTGCCGGTGCCCGTTCCGACTCTCTCAGGGGTCGAGACGGTCCTTCTGCCCTACACGCATTTCTCGGTGCTCATGCGGCTGGACAAACGACTGGCCGCGGTGACAGCCCTGGGGATCGACGGGGCGAAGCTGATGGACCTGGACCGTTCCGGCATCCGGTGGCGGCTCGATCCCCGGCTGGACGAAAATCAACAGACCGGCGAGCGGGTTTACGCCCGCAACGATATCGACCGCGGCCACCTCGTCCGCCGTGCCTCGGCCGTCTGGGGCGAGACCCGGGACGAGGCCGCCCAGGCCAACGAGGACACCTTCCACTACACGAACGCCGCGCCCCAGGCGGCAACGTTCAACCAGGGCCTGGGCCTCTGGCTCGGCCTGGAAACCTACCTGCAGGAGAACGCCGCCGACAACAGCCGGCAGCTCGTCGTGTTCACGGGCCCGATCTTCAGTGACACCGACCCCGCCTACCGGGGTGTGCAGATTCCGCTGCGGTACTTCAAGGTCGCCGTTTTCCTTCATCAGGGGGACCTCTCCGCCACCGGCTACATCGTGGATCAGACACCGGAGCTCGCGAACTTGCCCGACGTTCCGCGGCCTGGCGCGATCGACGTGGCTCCCCCGCTTGGCCCGTTCCGTACTTTCCAGGTCCCCATCAGGGATATCGCGGTGCTGACCGGGCTCGATCTGGAACAACTGACCGCGGTGGACCGGATGCCGATCGCCCGCGCGCTGAGCACCGCGCCGGTCACCTCCACCTGGCGGCGGCTGAACTCGCCGCTGGACCTCGATTTGGACTTCGACCTTAACGCCACGGACTGACACCCTCGATCTGAACTAACTCCCGGTATCGGGGCCGCCCCGGAAGGCACGCTCCGGCGGCACAACCAACCGTTGGGGCACGGCAAAGCCCTGCGACCGGCCGCCCACACCAGACCGGGCCGCTGGCCGCGTCAGCGGACGGCCATAAGCAGCGCGTAGACGGCGTCGTGAACGCCCGGCTTGTGGGGAGGGGCCGTGGCAGGATGGGGTCCATGGACAGGCGGTTGCGGCGCGCCCCGGACGCCGAGTGGGTGCTGATGTACCGGCGCGGGCTGAGCCGGAAACGCATCGCTGCACTCGTACACGCCGAACCGGCTGCCGTCGGATACCACCTGGTGATCGCCCGCCGCCAGGACCCCGGACTTGAGGCCGAACACCAGGCCGCCGCCGGCGCCGCCCCCGTTCCTGATCCTTCCCTCACGGACCTTGCACGGATGGAAGAGGTCATCGCGTGGGTCTCTGCCGAGGGCCGGTTCCCCCATGACCGCGCCGGGCAACGGGGCGAACGATCGATGGCGCGGTGGCTGTCCGGGCGCCGGCGCGAGGCCGCCGAAGGAACCCTGGACCCGGCCTACGCCGAAGGACTCGCCCGGATGCCGGGGTGGGCCGACAACCGCCGCGCAGCGGCGGACGAAGCGCGCTGGCACGACCGTCTCGCCCAGCTCGTGGACTTCCGGCAGGAAGGCAACGACTGGCCGCGGCACCACGACTATGATTCCGAGCGTGAACACGCCCTGGGTGTGTGGATCCACACCCAGCGATACAAACGGCGCCGCGGCGAACTCGACACTGCCCGAATCAAGCTCCTGGACGAGACCGTCCCCGGTTGGCAGACCGGAAGGACCCGGGGCCGCCCGCCCCGGCAATAAACGCGGGTCCTGCGCCGTGCCGGGCACGGCTCACCCCGAAACGTTCCGCCGGCCCGTAGAATAATTGAGGCTCTCCAGTCCCCCCAGCTTGGAGAGCCGGGAGCCTCCACGCTTGAGTCCTCTGGGATTCGCGCGGAGGCTTCCTCATGCCCTCGATGGAGGCCTGCGGCCAGAGATGCCCGCAACACACTCGCCGTTCTGCCGTCCGAAATGGCAAAGCACGCCGAAGTCACTGAGGCGCTGGGAACTCTCGTGTACTTCTGTGATCCGGCCAGCCCCTGGCAACGGGCCTCGAGCGAGAATGCCAACGGCTTACTCCGCCAATAGTTCCGAAACGGTGCAGACCTCAGCACGGTGGAACAAGCTGAAGTCCACTTCGCCGCTGATGAGATCAACGGACGGCCGCGCGCAGTCCTTGACTGGTTCAGCGCAACTGCCAGATTTGCGTTGTATCAGGCGGCAGCGGTCGTGGGGACAGTGCTGGGTGTTCCCGAGTCAGGAGCCAATGGGCGAGAACATAATCACGCCCACGCCCGCGAGACAGATCAGGGACCCGATGATGTCCCAGCGGTCGGGGCGGAAGCCGTCGAAGATCATGCCCCACGCCAGGGAACCTGCAACGAAGACGCCCCCATACGCAGCGAGGATCCTGCCAAAGTGCGCGTCGGACTGCAAGGTGGCGACAAAACCATAGATCCCGAGGGCTATGACGCCGAGGCCTGCCCACCACCAGGCTTTGTCTTCCCGCTCGGCCTGCCAGACCAGTCAGGCACCCCCTATTTCAGCGACAGCGGCGAGGGCGAACAACAGGATGGACTTGGCTATGGGCATGACCCCATCCTGTCATCGGGCCAGTTGGTCGCAGGTCCAGCCGTGACCGTAGACGGGAACAGCCCGGCGCCAACCGCGTGACCACACGCCCGGCCCCGTCAGGCTATGACTTTAACGCACGGCCTCGTCGAGCAGCTGCCGGAACTGGGCTTCGGTGTTCAGGGTGAGCTTTTTTCCGTCCAGGAAGAAGGTGGGCGTGCCGGTCACGCCGAGGGCTTTTCCGTCGGCGGCATCCTGGCTGATGCGGTCCTTAGTCGCCGGGGCCGCGACTGCCGCGTCGTATCCGGCCATGTCGAGGCCAAGTTCCCGGGCGTAGGTCCTAAACAGTGCAGCCTGGGAGTCCTGCTTCTCGCCCCATTGGGGCTGGGTCTCGAAGAGCTTGGCAGCCATCTCCTGATACTTGCCTTGTTGGGCGGCAGCTTCCACGGCCAGGGCAGCGGTGCCTGAGTTCCGGTGTCCTGGCAGCGGGAAGTAGCGGTGAACGAAAGTGATCCGGTCCCCGTATTCCTTCTTCAGGTCCTCCACCAGGGGCTCAGCGGCGCGGCAGGATTCGCATTCGAAGTCCAGGAACTCGACCAACTGGGCTTTCTCTGTGGCCGGGTTCGTGATTCGGTGGCTGTCTTCCCTGACGAGCTGGGCGTCGGCGGCTGCCAGCGGGGCGGCAGGTGCGGGCTTGTTGGCAGTGAGTACAAGGTACGAGATCGCGCCGGCGCCGATGATTGCCGCGAGGAGGATCCAAATTGCGATACGGACACTCCGTGCGGAATCGACTGTGCTCATCGGTCCGCCGGCTTCGCTCCAAGCTCAACTGCGACAGGTGCAGCCAAAGCATCTGATCCACACCCGGCGCAGCAGGAATCGGCCGACTCTGCGTCGGCAGCCCGCGCCAGTTCGATGACTACCGGAGCGGATGCAGTCGAAGTCTTATCGGTGGGCGCGCAGCAGTCGTCGTCATCATCTTCATCAGCGTGGCCGTGGCCGTGGTCGGCGTGCGGTATCGCGCAGCAGGCCTCGCCTCGCCACGCGTTGATGCCTTCCCGGACGGCGATACCTGCGATGACCAGTGCCGCGCCGGCATCGGCCCACCACCAACCCAGGGTGCTGTTCAGCACCAAACCAATCAGCAGGACGGCCGAGAGGTAGGTGCAAAGCAGCGTCTGCTTCGAATCGGCCACGGCTGTCCTCGAACCGAGTTCCCGTCCCGCCCGGCGCTGGGCCCACGACAGGACGGGCATGATCGCCAGGCTCAGGGCAGCGATCACAATGCCCGCTGTCGAGTGTTGGGCCTCCCCTGCGCCCGAGAGTGACCGGACGGCATCCACGGCCACGAACGCAGCCAGGGCAAAGAAGGAAATCGCGATGATCCGCAACGTCACGTGCTCACGCCGCTCAGGGTCCTTGGCAGAGAACTGCCATGACAACGCCAGAGCCGAGGTCACTTCAATGACCGAATCCAGCCCGAAGCCGATCAGCGCCGACGAATCCGCGACGCCGCCGGCCCAGAGCGCCACGACAGCCTCGACGACGTTATAGGTGATGGTCGCGGCCGCGAACAGTCTGATCCTGCGGCTCAACACCGCGCGCCGATCCGGACTTGGTGCGTGGATCAGAGTCGTCATGCGAAGCACTCCCCGTCCGGAGCGCAGCACGCCGGGTCCACCGCAAGAACAACACCGATCAGGTCCTTGATGGCGTGGCCAAGCCGGGGATCCGCCAGCTCATAGCGGCTCCGCCGCCCATCAGGAACCGCAACGACCAGGCCGCAGCCGCGCAGGCATGTCAGGTGATTGGACATGCTCTGCCTCGACACCCCCAGCGAATCAGCCAGGTCCGACGGATACGACGGGGCTTCCGAAAGTGCCAAAAGGACACGGGCGCGGGTCGGGTCCGAGACCGCGTAGCCGAAGCGGGCCAGCACGGGCGCCTGAGTGAGGGTTTCCATACAGCCAAAGTACATCCATGACTGTATTCATGCAATTCTGTACTTTGAGCCGACACGTGGAGATACTGGTGGGATGAACTACGAGTTGCGGATCATTCCCGAATGCCCGAACAGCACTCCGGCCCTGGCACTGTTCCGCCGGGCCCTGGCAGCCGAAGGCGTCAGCGGAGACGTGCTCGTTGTGGAATTGACCAGCGACGAGCAGGCCGAGGCCCTGGGCTTTCACGGCTCCCCATCCTTCATCGCGGAAGGCCGCGATCTGTTTCACTCGCCAGCGTCGCCGGCCCTGGCATGCCGGGTTTACCGAACCCCCGGAGGACTTGCAGGCTTGCCGCCGCAGGCAGATCTTCAAGCCGCAATCCACTCAACACTTTCCACTGCGTAGGCAGGCGTAGCTCACGCGAATTGCAATCAGGCAGCCGCACGAACTGTCAGGCTCATTCGGTGGGCCGGCATCGACGCTCAGGTCACGCGCCGGTCATGAAAGGCCGAAAATACTTTCGAAGAGAACCGCAGCTGCGAACCCGACTGCTAACTTCAAAAGACGCCTGTTGCGACGTTGGTGAGAACCCGCCCTGTCCCCACTGGCGTTCAACCCTGACGGCCGGCGGCCATTCCCCCGACTGGTGGTTCCTGTCAGTCCCGGGAGTTATGATTATTCGAAGATATATTCGAATAAAAGGTGTGTTGTGGGCGTTGTTGTTGGTCCCCGCGTGATAGATGCGGGCGCATCGTTGTTGTCGGTGCTGATCTCTCCGGTCGCTGTTGCGGCCGGGTATCCCTCGCCCGCGCAGGACTATTTTGATGGCCGGATCGATTTGAATGAGCACCTGATCAAGGACGTCACGAGCACCTATGTCGTGCGGGTCTCCGGGGACTCGATGACCGGCGCCGGGATCAGCGACGGGGACGAGCTGATCGTCAACCGGGCCCTGGAACCGGTGGACGGGTCCGTGGTCGTCGCCGTCCTGGACGGGGAGCTGACGATCAAACGGCTGCGGATCGCGGGTACACGGGTGGTGCTGCAGGCGGAGAACCCGGCTTACCCGGACATCCGGGTGCCGTCCTTGTCCGACCTGGTCATCTGGGGCGTCGCTACCCGGTGCCTGCACCATGTTTAAGTGGCGCTATTGCGTTAAACGGGAAATCTGCCGGCGCGAGGCCGGCAATGTCTAAACCGACTCTCATGCGGCTGATGCCGCAGATCGCGCACGTGGATGTGAACTCTTTCTATGCCTCGGCCGAGCGTGCGTTCGACCCGTCCTTGGAGGGCCGGCCCGTCATCGTGCTCTCCAACAATGATGGCTGTGCCGTCACCCGGTCCCCAGAGGCCAAAGCGCTCGGTATCGCCATGGGTGAGCCGTGGTTCAAACTCGCCCCGCGGGCCAAGGAATGGGGACTTGTTGCCCTCTCGAGCAACTACGAGCTCTACGGGGACATCAGCGCCCGGGTCATGGAGCTGCTCGGCAGGTACAGCGCCTGGCTGGAGGTGTACAGCATCGACGAGGCGTTCCTCGGAGTCAAAGGCACCCCGGAGGAACTCCGGGCCCTGGGCCGGACCATGAAGGCGACCGTGCGGCGGAACGTCGGCGTTCCGGTCTGTGTCGGGATCGCGCCCACGAAGACCCTGGCGAAGCTGGCGAATAAATGGGCGAAGAACAACCCGGCCTTCGACGGGGTCTGCCACTGGGACTCCGTTCCCGTCCCGGAAAGGGAAGGGCTGATGCGCCGATTGTCGGTGATAGAGATCTGGGGTGTCGCCACCCGGCTGACCAAACGCCTCAACGCCCTGGGAATTCACACCATCCTTGACCTGTCCCGGGCGGATCCGGTGATGATCCGGGACCGCTTCTCCGTGGTCATGATGCGCACCGTCCTGGAACTGCAGGGCACCCCCTGCATCCCGATGGAAGAAGAACGCATTGGGAGGGACCAGCTCATCTTCTCCCGCTCCTTCGCCACCCCCATCACCACCGCCGCCGGGATCCGGCAGGTCATGAGCGTCTACGGCCAGCAGGCCTCGGCCCGGCTGGCCAAACACGGCCTCCAGGCCAAGGTCCTCACCGCGTTCGCCGGCACCTCACACTTCAACCCCAACGACACCTCCTACCCCTCGGTCTGCGTGCCACTGCCGATGCCCACCGCGGACCCCGTGATCCTGACCAAAGCCGCCCACGCCCTCCTCCCCCGCATCTGCGAGGGCATCCGCTACGCCAGGGCCGGGATCATGGTCACCGACCTGAGACCCTCCGGCAACCAGGCACCCCTGGCCCTGTTCGAAAACGCACACGAGGAACGCCACATCGGGACACTGCTGGAAGACATCACCCGCCGGTACGGGCGCGGCTCCATCGGCATGGGCCACGGCGGCATCCGGGGCGGGCCGGACTGGACCATGAAACGGGACATGCTCTCCCCCCGCTACACCACACACTGGGACGAACTCCCCCTCGTAAAAGCCGCCTAATACACCCGCACGACAGCACCACGAAAGAACGCACCCCCATGACCACCACCATCGAAGCCCCCGCCCAGACCCACGGTCTTCAGGTCCGGACCGACCCGACAGGCAAACCCCTCGCCATCCGCCACGACGGCCAGATCTGGCTCGTTGATCCCGACACCGAGTCCCGGCACTGGTTCGGACGCGACGCCTGGTGGAACACCCGCCGCACAGCAGCCGTCGGCAGCGGCGACCTGGTCAGCATCGAGTTCTGGCGGGTACAGGTCCGCCCCGGCACAACCTCGGCTCTTCGGACGATCACGCTCCGCCGGGAACCCCTCGCCACCCACTGGCTCCTGGACAGCTTCAGCGACTCCGACGAAACAACCGAAGAAGCGTGAACGGCCAACCCATCAGCGACGAAACCTGGGCAGGGATCCGGGCCGATTTCACACTGCCGGGCTTGCAGCAGGTGCGGCGCCGGCTCTCAGAGCTCATGGAAGACCCCGAACCCGTCATGCGCCAGCTCGTCCGCGTCTTCATCAACGACGGGACCTTCTGCCCGGGATTCCAGTTCCTCCCCGGCGGTCAACTCCACCCGACCGTCACAGCACTCTTCCGCAGAGCCTTGGAGCTGGACATCCCGCACAACTACTTCAGCCTCTGGATGATCACCCCGAACCGGGATCTGGCCGGGACCCGCCCCGTCGACCATCTCGAAGCCGACCCCGCTCCCCTACTTTGCGCGCTGGAATCCTACCGCTGGCGCTAATGCCGACCCTTGACGGCCCTGCCGGGGTGCGTAGCGCTGCCCCACGGGACTCATCTACGACAACCCGGACCTGGCAGCCCTCACGCTGACACCGCTCGCCGCCGAAGAATCCGAAGGCGGACCCCTGCAGGGACGAATGCGTGACTTCCTTGACGACCTCGAACAACGCAACGGCACCGCGCACCTCGAACTGGTGGCCATCACCCTCGCCCGGGGTGCTGGTGCTGATCGGCATTGACCCTACCATCGGCCGGTCAGTCGGCAGCGGCAACTTGCTTTCATTCATGCATGCATGCGTTCTTTCTTTCTTTCCGTCATGCTGGCCTTCATTCTGGCTTTCTTTCAAGCTTGCTTATATATCGAGAACGGTGCCTCCGCCTCCATTACCTGGGAGGTCATGGTTCCTGAAGCTGGCCAGAGCACGATGAAGTCGCCACCGGGTTTTCGTCCTCATCCCTAGAACGGCGCGGATTCTGATCAATTTGAATGCAAGCTAGTTGTCTTGCATGAATGCATGCAAGACAGCTAGCTTTCATGCCAGCTTGATCAAAACGGAGGAGCCGTCGGCGTGGCTCCTTGTACCGCACATATCCATCCTGAAAGCTTGCAAGCATGCAAACAATCATGGTTTACAGCGAGTCTGGCGGTGCCACGAAGACGACAACTGCGGTGTCCCTGGCAGCAGTCACGGCCGCTTCAGGACGCAAAGTTGTGCTTGTCGACCTCGATCCGCGAGCCGCCGCGAGCAAGTGGATCGGTGTGGAGCCTAAAGAGGATGGCCTCCACGTCGGCGCCATACTTGGTGACTCAGATCCGGAGGGTTGGGCCCAGGACCTCGCCGTGGAGTCGAGCTGGTTCCCGAACCTGCGTGTCGTTCCCTCCGCCCGCAGTGTGTCCAACCGCGAAGCAGACCGCGCCGACCATGCCGAACTACGTCTGCGCACCTCGCTCATCGGCATCGACGCCGACGTCGTCATAATCGACTGCCCAAACCGCCAAGGCGGCCCGCTGACCCTCTCCGCGCTGAACGCCGCCGACACGATCGTGTACGCGGCTGGGGCCACCGTGGACGGGGTTGACGGCGTGGCCGGAGCCCGCAAGAGCGTCGAGCAGTTCCGCATGTCCCGTAAGCGCATCGGAGCCCCGGACAACTTGCACGAGGTCGGCATCGTCGTCGGTGCCGTCGCCTCGACCGTCATGTCCCGCATCGCGGTGGCCAGCATCGAAGAACTCCGCGAGACCGGAATGCTACTGACCCCGCTGGTCCCGCACCGCACCATCGTCCAGGAGATGCGCATGACGCAGGAATGGTACGGGGAATACCGCAAGGGCCAGCCCGTCGTGGCCGCCTACAACGAACTGATGAAGGAGATCATCCGATGAGTGAAGACCTGAAGGATCGACCGGCAGTCCTGCGCCGTACACCTCGGCCGGCCCCTGATGAGAAGGTCGATCCCGTCGATTATTCGCCGGCAGTTGTGGCGCCGGCACCAATGAGGACTGAAGATCCGGCCTCGGCCGATGGGGGAGTGGAAGCGGTGACCCCGGCGGCCGCCCCCGCCCCCGTTCCCGCCCCTGACCCGCTCCAGGCCGCTGTGGACGAACCCATCGTTCAAGTTGCTGCCCCGACGCGCCAGGCAGCCAAGCCCGCGAAAACATCCAAAACGACCGCCAACCGTAAGACCACGCGCCGCGAGGTGACGTTTCCGCTGAGCACACGCCTATCCCAGGAAGTCATTGACGTGCTGTACTCGGCCGCCGAAGACGAGGGCATATCGGTGCGTGAAGCAATCGAGCAGGCTATCAAGTCCCGCTGGGGCCAAAATTAAGGGAAGGCTCTACCATTTAGCGCTTCTTTCATGCATGCATGAAAGAAGCGCTGGTACCCCCGCCGCTGAACCCTACCCTGACCTTGTGAATGCCATGTCGGCGAGGGCCCATTCATCCGGTGGGCCCTCAAACGCTTCCCACGGATAGTCTTCGCCGGGGGAGAGGAGCTCGGCGACGGTGTTGACGTTCTTCGCGAGCCATTCACACCAGATGATCCGGTCGTTCTTGTAGCGCTGCAGCTGGGCGGCGACCGCTTCGAGCACCCCGAGGTGTTCGGCGAGCTGCTTGAGCGAAGTCGTGGCCACGACCGACCAGGCGCGGCGGGCGTTCCGTGCCACCAAGTTCCAGGCGGCGAGTATTTCCAGCGCCTCGTTTACCGCGGTCCGGGACAGACGGGTGACCCGGACGATCTCGGCGGTAGCAATGGCGGGGGAGTGCTCCAGGGCTTCGTAGACGAATGCCGCCGGCAGCCCCAGTTCCCTGAAGACCGGGCGCAGGGCATGGATTTTCCCTTTCTGCCAGGACGCATCCTCGGCTGCCTTCTTCAGCACCTCGGGGACGGTCAGCATATACAGATCGCCCTTCGTCCCGCGGCCTTCCTCCACCAAGGTGACCAATGGGTCTTTCTCGCTGCGCAGCGCCTTCAAATGCAGGGCCACCGTGGTGTGGTCGAGGCCGGTGGCGACCGCAATAGACCGGACCCCGAATTCGATGAACCGGGACGATGTCATGTGCGCTGCCATCCCCAGCGACCTGAGCACCATTCTTCGTGCCATTCCTGTACGTGATTCCTGGTAGTTCACCTCCCTGATTCGTAGCGCGTTACGCCAGGTCCGGATGAACCGATGCTCTGCATCGGGATCCGAAATTTGGGAAAGGCCCTTTAGTTGTGGGGGCTGTGTATTTGGCTGGCTTGTGGGGGATCTACGGTCATTGTTATTGCCTTGCCCGTTGGCTGACTTTTTGAGATAGGCGACCGCATTGATCCAGTCACGCCGCAGCGCCGGGACGCGGTGCCGGGAGGCGTAGCGTGCGTAGAAGGATGCAAGTCCCGGCCAGGTCCCCTGCATCATCCGGCGCTCCACGTCCACGAGCTCGAGGCCGGCGGCCGCGGCCCCGGTGACGATCGCCTGGCGGGCATCCGAATCGGAGGCGTACCGGTTCGAGTCGTAGAGCCCGGTCTGGGCCATCAGCTGCATGACCCGGGACATCCGGCCGGCCGGAAGCTTGATTGCCGGGGCATCGACGGTTTCCGGGGTGAAGGCCTGCTCGAGGCGCAGCGCCCGGACGGCGCCGATCTCCCCCGCCAGGTCAGCTGTCATGGCGGACCAGGTGGCGGCAGTGTTGGGCCGGCGGGCAATGTCGTAAGCCATAGACAGGCTCATCGCGAGTTCCTGGTGGCCGCCGCGCTTGTGCGGTGAACCCGGGGTTCGCATGCAGCCGTGGAGAAGGTTCTGGTGCGGGGTCTTGTCCAGGGTCCGGTACCGGGTGCCCAGCGCCTCGACGAGATCACGCGCTTCAGTGAAGGTGACCCGCTGCGCGAGCGGGATGTAGACGTGGCGGCCGCCGTTGGGGGAGTAGTCCTCAATCCAGCGGGCGCCGACCGAGTGCAGCCAGGTCTGGACGGCGCGGACGTCGGCAAGGACCCAGTCAATGCCGGCAACGGAGGAGTCGAAGTCGAGGAAGATCGCGGCGCAGGTTCCGTCTTTACCGAAGATGCGGACCGCGGCAGGGAACGTGGGAAGCGCCTCAGTCAGTGCCCGTTCGTGCTTCTGCGGGTAAGTCTTACCGGCGTCCCGTGAGAAACGAACTCTGGGCTGGCCTGCGAGAAGAGGCGCCAGCGCAGCCCACGCCTGGGAGGGGCTATGCCCGGAGGATGGCCCGGGCGACACGCCAGCGCTGTACATGGCTGGCAGCACGCGGGCGTGCTGTTGTACGATGATGCTGTTCCTGTCTAGGGAATGACTGAGGGCCGATCTTGCAGGATCGGTTGCAACACAAATGAAGGCCTGTGAGGGTCTTCCATCCGATTTACGATCTGTTCGCCGGCAAGCTTCCTGGATCGTGAATCTTCAGCTTCGAAGGCCCGCCTAGTGCGGGCCTTCTTCTGTTTATGAGGCTATGCGGATGGGCAGTTCCTCCTGGTGCGCGAAATGATCCAGCAATGCCAAATCTTCGCGCAGCGACCGGTCGACAGCAGAGGAAACGTAGTCAGTGACAGTCATGCCTTTGGCGGCAGCGATCATTTGAACGTCCTCCGCGGTCTTGGCTTGCGTGCGGAAGCCAATGTATTTGCGGAGGCCCTTGCTGGGCCGTCCGCCTCCACGATTGATTACTGCGCTCATGGTCATGTCCTTTGAATCTCGCACAACCTGCGGTTGTGGCTGCTTCATCGCTGGTGCTACTTGCAGTCGATCGCTATGTGGATTCTGTTTACAGTTATCGACTGAGTCGAAATTAGCACTGACTTCGGGGGCAGTCGGGGATTTGTTTACAGAAAACGGCCCCGCGTGTCGCGCAGCTCTTTTCTCACGCGTTGCCATCTCGCGCTGAAACCATGCTTCCCCGGCGGTCCGGCATCCTTTTAGGTCCACATGAATCGGTCTTTCAGCATTCCCGTCGAGCCGAAAGTGCGGAGTTCCCTCTGTTGCCGATGCGGAACGATCCTTCCTGCGCTGGCCGCCAGATGCTGAAGACGTAGTCGGGCGCCATAGAGATCGCTCGCTGGTCCACATGGTGTCTGCTTCCGGTCGTTGGTTCTATACGCCTACCGTGACAGCTCCAGTTTCTGGAACCTTGGTAGGGTGGCTCCTTGCCACGGCGCCGTCGGGCGTTGATTTCATAGTACACATTACTGAAATTTTTTCAGTGGATTACCGGAGTTGCAGGGACATGGAACAGTCCGCACTGACCACTGACGTCATCGAGACCTTGGTCCTTCCGTCGTACCCGGGCCTGTGCGATCTGGTGACTGCGGTCGAAGAAAAGTACGGCAAACGTCTGGTCTTCGAGGAAGGTACGGTGGACAGCCTTGGGGAAGGTGTCACCGGGCAATGGATCGATACTCCCAGCCATGGAGTCGTCCGTTATCTGCGGGGTGCCAAGGCTTGGAGTGTTCACGTCGTGTTGCATGAACTGAGCCACATTCTGTTGGGCCATAAGGGGAAGCCTCTCGATGGACTCATCGCGGGGTCCTTCTTCTCAGGTATCGGTAAACGGAACGGTGTCAGCTGGATGTGCCGTGCAGTGGACGTTCCCCTGGATGAGGCGGAAGCTGCCGCCGAAAATTTGGCCTTTGGTTTGGCCCGGGTTCTGCATGCCACGCCCGTGAAGGCGGCCACGAAGGCCGAACGAGTGTTTGGCCTATGATCGCCGCTGCTTTTTGGATCCTGGCAACAGTATTTGCCGTTCGCCTATATTTCGTCGCTCGCTGGGGGTCCTCAACGGCGTTTGTTGGTGCGATCGGCATCGGTGTCCTCGGCCTCTTCTTTACAGGTGTCGTCGTCCCCGAAGAAACCATTGATGGTGCCCTTGGCGGCATCAATTTTCTGCACGTCGTTCGCAATTTGTGTGTTACGAGCGCCGTCTGGCTGGTGCGGGAGGGCATCTTCGCTGCTTACTCTCCGGATGAGGACTACCGCTCACGGTTCAGCCACCGACCCGTTGCAGCCGGCCTTGGAGCGCTTGCGATCACCATTCCGTTCCTGTTCCAGGATTTCGTTCCGACGACTCTGAGCTTCGTGCCGGAAAATGTCCAGCAGCTGCCGGTCTTCATCTACGCCAGCGTCTACATGGGCATTTTGGCGTTGTTGGCCGTTTCTGTCCTTCGAATTTGCCTCCGGCCGCAGGAAAGCCTGCCCGTCCGCGTGAGTTCCCGGGTTGTCGCGGCCGGCATGGCTCTGGTCGCCCTCGCGTCGGTCGAAGAGATCGCCTACATGACCGCCTTGCACAACGATGTGGGCGGCTCGGCTCTCCACCATGTTTTGTACGTCCTGTTCAATCCGCTGTTCTACGGCGGAGTTCTGCTGACTTCTCTCGGACTGGGCATCCCGCCGGTGGTTAAGGTGTGGCGCCGCCTGCAGCTTTGGGACCGGGCCGCCTTGGTCTTTCTTACGGCAAAGCTCGGCAGAGCATACTGGGGACTCTCCCGTGCGGCTTGGCTGCGGGCCATTGTGACCAGCTTCTATGCGAAGCACCCCTCCGTCCGCCTGTACGAGTACGTTATTCGCTCCAGCGATCAGAAGGTCGCTCTCTCCGGGCGATCCACACCCATGCTTGCCGGCCGTGTCCTGGACGCGGCCCAAGCCCGATTCGATGGCGGCGTTGATTCTTTGGAATTACTGCTGCCGGCAAAGGCATCTCAGTGACAGCAGCATCCCCGACCCTGACCGCAGAGAGATCCTCCACAGCTGTCGGCCGTGTGGCCCGGTCCGCAACCGAGATCGCCCAACCGCCTCTGGTGTTGTCGTTCCTGCTGATCTTGGCTTCTCTCTTGAGCGACCGGTGGATGGTGTCTATCTGGTCGGGCATTGTCGCTGCACTTTTCATTTGCCTGGTGCCCTTCGCCGTCGTGCTGCTCCTTGCCAAGAGGGGCCGGCTGACGGACCACCATGTTGGAGACAAGAAACAACGTCGCCCGGTCATGCTCTGGACCCTGGGCTCGACGCTTGTTGGCTGCGCAATCCTCTCGGTCATCGGCGCACCCCAGCCTGTCTGGGGACTGATTGGCGGCATCCTCTGCGGGATTGTGGCCCTGATCCTGGTCAGCCCGATCTGGAAGATTTCGGGTCACGCGATGACGTTGGGCGGCGCGACCGTGTCGGCTGTACTGATGTTCGGCTGGCTGGGGCTTCCCTTCGTCGTGGCAGCCCCGCTCGTCTGCTGGTCCAGGGTCTATCTCCGGGACCACTCAGCTCCTCAGGTTATTGCAGGCTTCATAACCGGTGTTGTCGCGTTCGGAGCCTCATATACTCTCATTGTCGGCTGACTTTCCACGTGTGGCATTCCACGAAGCCGCCAGGCCTGACGAATGGTGTACCCATGACGAATTTAGAAGGAGGACAGTGACTTCGGTACCACGGAGAAAGCGCCGTCCTCGGAATGTGGCCGCCCTTGTTGGCCAGGAGCAGGATCCCGCGTGAATTCGAACGACAATCCGATAGATTCCCGCAGCGATAAAGAGGTTCTAGCGTCGAAAATCCAGCTTCTTCTGGACATCGTGCATGCCAAGGACGCCGACAGTTTCACGTATGAAGATGTTCGACAGGGTCTCGCGGAACAAGGGCTCACGCTCACAAGGACGCGGTGGCACAGGCTGCTGGCCGGCTCTCCTGACAACCGCTGGGATCCGGAGCTATTGAAGGCCCTGGCGTACTTCTTTGACGTTGACGAGAACTACCTGCTTCAGCGCAGCGGTCCCATCCCGGAACGCGTCGAGGCCGAACTCCGCCTGATAGAGGCCTACCGCATTGCCGAGGTAGAGCACTTCGCAGCGCGGGTTCTGGGAGAAGTGAATATCGATGCCCTTCGCGCGGTGACGGAAGCACTCCGAAACCTTCCGCCCAGGCCCGAGAAGAAACGCCGACCAACTGAATAATTTTCACTACTGAATATTTTTCAGTAGACTTTGGGGCATGACATGCTTCAGGCGCCCACTCCGGCCTGAGCATGCACATTGAGTGGCATACAAGGTGTAGCCCCTACAACAGGTTTGGGGGGTAGTAGGGGCTGCACCCCCGCGGCGAGTGAGGTCCTGCGCGCGGATGCCGCGATCGCCGGGTGCGCAACTCCCGGCACCCCCGACCTCCGTCACTTATTCTCCCGACAGGTACCTCATATAGATGAGGCCCTGCTCCCGCAGCCTCCCCAGGTCAATGGTGTACTGCACGCGCTGGCCACTGCGGACACCCGCTTCGCCCGTGGCCGAAACCAGCCCTTCGCCCTCAAGCGTCTTGATGTGCGCGTAGACCTGTCGGTAGTCCACGCCGATGCGTTTTGCGATGTTGCCCGTTGTGTCTCCACCAGGATGCCGGGCCAGGTCCCTGATGACGACCGCCCGCAGGGTATTGGCATTGAACACACTCAAGGCCTTCGCGGCCTCTTGCGGCTGTCCGGGGAGTGGCTTGTAGATGCGGGGCATTCGTCAATTCTCACCCACCGCCGCTCCCTCAAGAAGCACCAACATATTTTTGGTGATGCTAGCATCACTTTAAAGATGATGCTTTTGTTTGCAGGTGACCACCCGAACAGCCAAGAGGAGGAACTACCGTGAAGCCAAGAGGACTTCTGATCGCCACTTCGGTTGTTGTGCCGACGCTCATTGGCTTGATCCTGGCGATCGTTCTGCTCTTTGGGCCGACACCTGCGGCGGCCGACTGCGGTCCGGCGGTTTCCGTCGTCATCGGCGACAGCACCAAGATCGAGGGATACACCCAGGAACAGCTGCAGAATGCCGCAGCCATCATGGGCGCCGCTAAGGCCCAAGACTTGTCGCTCAACGGGCAGATGATCAGCGTGATGGTCGCCCTGGGGGAGTCCGGGTTGCGGGTGCTCGACACCGGCGACGGCGCCGGCCCGGACTCACGCGGGCTGTTCCAGCAGCGCGACAACGGCGCGTGGGGCTCCTATGCAGACCGCATGGACCCCACCACGAGCGCAACCAACTTCATCAAAGCCCTGAAAGGCGTGGCCGGCTGGGAACTGTTGGAACCGACCATTGCCGGCAACAAGGTCCAGCGCAACGCCGACCCCTACCACTACCAGTGGTACTGGCCCGAAGCCGTCAAACTCGTCCAGGCGCTCTCGAACTCTAAGTTCTCTCTGCAAGGCAGCGACTGCGCCATCCCCGGACAGTCCGGCGCGGGGGATGACTACCCGTGGAAGAAATCCCCGACCTGGCTGCAGGCCGGCGCGAACGCGTCCAGTACCTCACCTCTCGGCATGTACTACCGCGAGTGCGTGGACTTCGCCCTCTGGCGGGTCAACCAGCAGATGGGTTCACCGAAAGCTCCGTTCAAGTTCCTCAACGGCTCCTTCCGCCCGGACGGACAGGGCCTCGGCTCGGCCCTGACCTGGAAGGCCGGCTGGGACGCCAAGGGCTGGGACTCCGGCAGCACACCCCGGGTCGGTGCCGTTGTTTGGTACGCACCCGGCGCCGGGGGAGCGGACCCGAACTTCGGCCACGTTGCGGTGGTCAAAGAGGTCAAGGACAACGGAACCTACGTCGAAGAGGGCTATAACGGCAACCCGGCCCCGGCGGACCACAGCTACTACACCCGGACAGTGACCAACACTGTCCCTTCAGCTTTCCTGTACCTGCCCATTCAAGAGGAGCAAAAGTGAAAAAGCCCGTGACCTTGATCGGTGTGGCGCTTCTCTGCGCTTCGTGCGCACCGGCAGGCAACACCACGGCGGCGCCGTCGGCATCAGCGGCCGTCAGCCCCACTTCATCCGCGCCGGTCTCCCTGAGCGCCAACAGTGGACCCCAGGCACCGGGCGGCACTATCCCCGCCACCATCGGCATTACCTGGGATCAGGTCAGCAAGGACGAGGCCATGGACGTCGCAGAGAACGCGATGACGGATTTCGCCCGTCCCACGGTGGAGGACAAGCAGTGGGCCAATGACCTGGCCCGGTGGCTGACCCCGCAGGCCACCGCTGACTACTCGGCAGTGGATCCGGCCAACATCCCCGCATCCCGCGTCACCGGGACCGCCACCCTCAGCGTCGATGAAGCCAACGGCTACGGCGTCATGGCAGCGGTCCCCACCAACGCCGGGACCTACACGGTGCAGCTGCTCCGCACCGGCAAGGACGCCCCGTGGAAGGTCAACCGCCTCACCCCGCCCTCGTCCTAACCGCCGCACCTCCATCCCACACGTAAGGAAGAAGCTCATGGGCACTACACCAACCGAGGTCATGGCCTTTCCCAACATCCGCGCCATTGTCCGGGACAACGGCACCGCCGAGGTCGTCGTCGCGGGCAACTCCCGCATCGTCCCTGCCGGAGACTCCGTGCAGGAACTGCGCAACAACGCCCTGGCCCTCATCGTGGGCGAAGCGCAGACCCTCCAGCGCCCCGTCCGGGTCCGCATCGAGGACCCCGAAGGACACGGCGAACTCATCGTCCACCCGGACAACAAGATCGAGTCCGTCTCCTACGAGCCCGTTCCGGCCCGCCGCCGGGCAGAAGCCCCCGAAACCACACGCGCGGCCGTAGCGCCGGCCATCATTGAGACCGCACCTGCAGTGGAGCCCGCGGCCGCTCCTGTCACTGCAGCATCGGTGGACGCCCGACCGTGGCCGTCTGCCTACGCGACGGCCACCCCGGAACCACAGACAGCTGCCGCTGTTGAGGAAGCCGCGCCGACCCGGCGCAGCCTGAAGGAAACCTCGTTTCTGGTCAGCGCCCCGGTACTGGAACCTGCCACCCAGGGCTGGCGTGGAACACTCACACGCCTGGGACTGCGGATGGATCCCTCCGAGGAAGAACTCACCGAACGTGAGGACGTTCGCACGGTCAGCCAGCACTGGCCCGGCCCCCGGACCATCGCCGTGGTCAACCGCAAGGGCGGGGCGAACAAGACCCCCACCGTGGTCATGCTCTCGGCCATCCTCGCCCGTTACAGCGGCGCGGCCACGGTCGCGTGGGACAACAACGAATCGCAGGGCACCCTCGGATGGCGGACCGAAAAGGGCGCCCACGACCGCAGCGTTCTGGACTTGATCGATGCCTCCACCGACCTGCTCTCCCCGTCCACGAACGCGGCCGAAATCGCCAAGTTCGTCCACCACCAGACCGCGGACAAGTTCGATGTCCTGCGCTCGGACGAAAACGAGGAAGGCGACCACGAAGTCACCGCCGAGGAAGTCGACATCGCCCATCAGGTGCTCACCCGCTATTACCGGCTCGTGGTGATGGATTCGGGCAACACGGCCCGGGCCGCGAACTGGCGTCGGATGATCGACCACACCAACCAGCTCGTCGTCCCGGTCACCGCCATAGAGGACCGCGCAGAAGCCGCACGGCTGACGCTGCAGACCCTGGAATCCCGGGGCGGCCACGATGCGGAACTGGCCCGCAACGCCGTCGTCATCGTCTCCGAATCCACCGACGCCAAGCGCAGCATGAGCGGCGAGGCCCTGAAGCGGGCCAAGGACGAGGCCCAGCGGATCGCTGACGGCTTCGCCCCGTTCGTCCGTGCCGTCGTCCGGATTCCCTACGATCCGGCCCTGGTCAACGGACCCATCCGCTACGAAGCCCTCCAGCCCGCCACCCAGCGGGCATGGCTCGCGGCCGCGGCCGCCGTCGCCGCCGGCTTCTAAACCACCCACCAACGGACTTCGAGAGGAGGAACCATGCAACAGTCCCTGAACCCCTGGATCACCCGCCCGGCCACCGCCGACGGCGCGAACACCGCACCATCGGAAACTCACCTGCCGCCGGCGGCAGTGATCAGTGCGCCCCTGCGCGGAATGGTCGAACCCGACGCCGCAGACCGGCTTCGCCGTCGCACCGTCGCCGGCTCCGCAGCACTGTGGATCACCGGGGCCCACGGGGGATCCGGCGAAAGCCGCATCGCTGACCTGATCGGCGGGGCACGCATCACCGATCACTGCTGGCCCGTTCTCCAAGACGGGAGCAAGCCCCGGGTGCTGCTGGTCTGCCGTGCAGACATGCGCGGCCTGACAGCGGCCCGGAGCGCCCTGACCGAGTGGGTATCAGGCGCGGCGCCCGCGGTTGATCTGCTCGGCCTCGCCGTTCTAGCGGACGCACCGGGGAAGACACCCAAACCCTTGCGGGACTTCGCCGCCATCGTCAGCGGAGGCGCACCCCGGTCCTGGACCCTGCCCTGGGTCGAAGCCTGGCGACACGGGGAATCCACGTCCCCACCGCCGGCTCGCGAGTATCAACGCTTCATCACCGATTTAGCCGCCCTGGCTACCGACACACCCAGCACCACCAACCGAAAGGTCTCACCATGAACTCCTTCTCCGCATTTGCAGCAAGCGTCATTCCGAACCCGACTCCCACCGTTCCTGAACAGGCCAAAGGCCTGCTGACTGTTCTGAACTGGGCCTCCGGAATCGGCCTGGTCCTCGGCGTCCTGGGCGTCATCATCGTCGGCATCGGCATGGTCATCCAGCTCCGCCGCGGCGAAGGCGGCGAGTCCATCGGCAAACTCGGCTGGGTCTTGGCCGGCTGCATCATCATCACCGGCGCCTCCGGCATCGTCCGCGCCTTCGTCTAAACCCCGCAACTACCGGAGAGGTTCATCATGAGCGAATCCACCCAAAGCAGTACCGAACGCAGCCCGTTCACCAAGCCCGGATTCATCATCTCGGCCGCACTGGTCGTCATGCTATTCGCCGCCGTCGTCGTGATTTTCTTCCTCCCCAAGACTGACAGCACCGCCCAGCCCGCCCCGGCCTCATCAGCGTCCGGTGCCTCCTCGGCGCCATCAAAGTCAGCCGACGCGGCGGGAAAGAGTGTTTGCGGGCTGCCCTCAAGCACGGAGACGGCTCTGGGCGCAGCACCGAAGTCCAAGTGGGAACTCGTCGGCAAAATGGCAGCCCCCACTGACCCCAAGACATTCGGGCCGGGTCTGACGGACGACAGCGGATTCAGGTCCTGCTTTGCTCACTCGCCAACCGGCGCCGTCTACTCTGCCGTCAACCTGGTGGCCCTTGGCTCGTCCAAATCACAACAAATGAATATCAAACTGGCAGACAAGCTCATGGCCCCCGGTGCTGGGCGTGACGCAGCGAAACAGCAAGCGACGACGTTGGATCCTTCCACCGGCTCAACTGACACCGTTCAGGTACGAGGGTTCCTGCTCAAGTCGTACACGCCCACCGAAGCCAACGTTGACCTGGCTTTTCAAACCTCCGGCGGAAAATTGTTTCACGCAGTTCTTCCGCTCCAGTGGCTCGATGGGGACTGGAAAGTCAAGGTTTCCGATGCCGGACAGCTCATAAACGACGTTGCCCCGCTCAGCGACATGAGCGGATTTATCGCATGGGCCGGGGTCTGACATGGCCGAGTGCGTTCCCCTGGACGTCATCTGTCAGGGCGGCAATGCGGTTTCCGGGATGCTCGACGATGCCATTGGCAATTTGGCGAAGTCGATCATGGAGGGCATGAGCCAGATGGTGACGACGCTCTCCACTTTCTGGGTGTCCATGCCCACGGCCAACCTCGCATCCCAGGATGGGGTCACTGCCAGTCCTGTGGTCGGTTTCGTCAATTCGGAACTGGGCTACTGGACACTGGCTTTGGCAGTTCTGTCGGTAATCCTTGGGGGAACCCGGATGATCTGGGAGCAGCGCGGAGCGCCGTTGAAGGACCTGCTCCGGTCCCTGCTGACCCTCACGCTGGTGTCCGGCCTCGGACTGGCGGTGATCTCCATCCTGGTGATCGCTGCCGACGCTTTCTCGGCCTCGATCATTGACCGGGCAACCGACGGCAAGGGCTTCTCCCACGCGATGGCCATTCTGGTGATGACGAACCAGGCCGGCGTCGGGGTCTTCATTCTGATCATCCTGGGCCTGGTGGGTTTGCTTGCCTCGCTGGTGCAGATCGTCCTCATGATCGTGCGCGGCGGAATGCTCGTCATCCTGGCCGGCATCCTGCCGACCACGGCGGCGTTCACGAACACCGAGATGGGACGCCAGTGGTTCCAGAAAGCCATCGGCTGGACCATCGCTTTCATTCTCTACAAGCCCGCCGCGGCCATTGTCTACGCCGTGGCCTTCAAGCTCATGGGATCCTCGGGCGGCAACGTCCTGCTGGGATCCATTACCGGTTTCGCCCTCATGATTGTCGCGCTGCTGGCCCTGCCGGCATTGATGCGCTTCGTCACCCCGATGGTCGGAGCTGTCGCTTCCGGTTCCGGCGGGGGAGCAGGAGCGGCGGTGGGGGCCATGGCCACCGGCGCTGTGTCGATGGGCCGTTCGGGCAGTGGACGCGGCAACGCATCGCCCACACCGGCCAGCCAGCCCGGCCAGAGCGCCAGCGCACAGGGCAGCAAAGGCGCTGGCGGCAGTAACGGCGGCAACGGCAAGCCCACTCCTGGCTCAACGGGCCCCGGAGGGGCGCCCGGCAAGGGCACCACCGGAAGCGCCGCTGCCGCCGGGGCAGGCGCCGCGTCGGGAGCGGCGAAAGCCGCCGGCCCGGCCGGAATTGCCGTCGCCGCAGGAGCACAAGCAGCGTCACAGGCCTCTCAGGCCGCACAACAAACCGCGCAGGATTCAACCGGGGAGGGCCCCAGTGGCAGCAATTAATACCGAGTACAAGGAACCGTCCTACGGCAACTGGCGCGTTCCACGTTCCGCAGGGTTGGGAAGCCTGGGCGCGATCGGCACCGGCATTGTCATGACCGGTCTGTTGGCCGGCATCATCACCTTCGCCATCTGGGGCCTGCTGCCGGGCCTGAGCGTCCTTGCCGTCGCCGGAGTGCTCGTGCTGCTGCTGACGGTCAAAGACAAGCACGGTCAGTCCATCGTGGACCGGTTCGCTACGCGGATGAACTTCCGGCTCGCCCGTTCCGGCGGGACCAACCTCTACCGTTCCGGCCCGCTCGGGGTCACCGAGTGGGGCATGTTCCAGCTTCCGGGCCTGGCCGCGAAGTCCCGGCTGTACGAGTTCAACGACTCCTACAACCGCCCGTTCGCCATGCTTCACGTCCCTACCACGAACCACTTTACCGTGGTCTTCTCCACCGAACCTGATGGTGCGTCCCTTGTGGATCCGGAACAGGTTGACGCCTGGGTCGCGAACTGGGGCGGCTGGATCGCCGGACTCGGGGATGAAGCCGGTTTGGAGGCCGCGGCCGTGACCGTGGAGACCGCACCCGATTCCGGCTACCGGCTACGCAACGAAGTTGAAATGAACATCCACCCCGACGCCCCGGAGGCCGCGAAGGCAATCCTCCGCGAGGTTGTCCGCACGTACCCGGAAGGCTCGGCCACCGTCCGGGCCTGGGTGTCCCTAACGTTCACCGCAGCACTCCGCTCCGGGTCCCGGAAGCGCGAACCCGAAGACGTCGCCCGGGACCTGGCATCCCGCATCCCAGGGCTCGGTGCCCGTCTGCAGGCCACCGGAGCCGGCATCGCCCGACCGATGTCCGCGCAGGAACTCTGCGAGGTGGTCCGGATCGCCTATGACCCGCCCGCGGCGTTGATCATTGATGAAGCCCACGCCGCCGGATCCCCGGTCGCCCTCACCTGGGGCGAAGTCGGCCCCTCTGCGACGCAGGCGAGCTGGGATGACTACCGGCACGACGGCGCGTTCTCTGCCTCCTGGACCATGACCGGCGCCCCACGCGGGTCGGTAAATTCCTCAGTCCTCTCCCGGCTGCTGGCCCCGCACGGGGACATCGACCGCAAGCGCGTTTCCCTGCTCTACCGGCCGATGGATTCGGCCCGGGCCGCGGCCGTAGTCGAGCGGGACCAGAACAACGCGAACGTCCGCATCACCTCCGGAGGGCGCCCCTCCGCCCGCGCACTGGTCGACGCCCGTTCCGCTGCACAAACTGCTCAGGAAGAAGCCCAAGGCGCCGGGCTGGTGAACTTCGGCATGGTCGTCACCGCCACCGTCACCGACCCGACCCGGCTCCCCGATGCGGTCGCCGCCGTGGAGCAGACCTCCGGGACCGCCCGGGTGTTGCTGCGCCGCGCCTATGGCTCCCAGGACACCGCGTTCGCCGCGTCCCTGCCGCTCGGACTGGTTCTGCCCAAGCACATCCTGCTGCCCACCGAGATCAGAGAGGCCCTGTA